>CASFLA010000068.1 GCA_949295415.1 uncultured Oscillospiraceae bacterium | reverse complement strand
GGAACCTACAAGATTGTACAAATCACAAAAGATATCTAAATCGGTGCAACTTGCCAACATTGCGAACCGAAAAAGATATCGGTTCGGAAAACCCAGAAACCACAACGGTTTCTGGGTTTTTTCGTGCCATTTTTCAAGGTGGAATTCAAAAGATATCATTTCCCAAAAACGACCTGTGGGGAGGACTTGAACTAAATACCTGGGCTTTTAGGGGCAGATTTTGCGATTTTTTTCGCAGAGTCTGCCCCTTTTTTCGTTTCTCTGATTGTTAAATGTTTGTGTCTTGGGAGGTTGCGCATACATTTTATGAGCAACCCCCTTTTTTGTAGAAGTATTTAATGTGTAATCATTCCTCATTTTGAGGATGAAATATTATGAAAGGTGTTGGTGATAAATATGGCTTTGTTATTCTCTGCGGTTAGAGCAACCGCAAACGACCAGGAAGTCGAATTCTTTGTGGGTGGTACAAGGACAGTCGTGAGTTTGCAGTATGGGAAAGATGGAACGAATTCTGTCCTGTTCCCGAGGGATATGTGCTGATCTTCGGACACACGCCTACCTGCTACTTCCATAACACATACCCGTGGAGCATTTGGAAAAGTGAGGAAGCAATCGGCATCGACTGCGGTGGTGGCTTTGAGGATGGTCGGCTTTCTTGTCTCCGCCTGGATGATATGAAAGAGTTCTATTCGGAACAATAAAAATGGAGGTATCACCGAAATGATACCTCCAACAAATTAAACTGTTCGACAAATAAAATTTGGTTACTTGTTGTTAGAAAACACATCAGCAACTTCGCTGATTGTAATATAAGCAAGGGGGTCGATGTCGTGAACGAGTTCCTTCATTCTAACAATCTGGTAGCGATTCACCACAAAATAGAGCATAGATTTCGGTTTGTTGGAATAACCGCCTTTTGCATCCAAATATGTTACACCACTCCCGAATGTCTCGCATAATTTATCGCAAATTTCTTGCGGATGTTCCGTTATAATAATAGCACATTTTGCTCTGTCAAGACCATCTACAATAAAATCAATTGTTTTTAACGCTGCTGCATATGTTACAACAGAATAAAGCGGCAAAATCCAACTTCCGAGTACCAAACCGCAGATTGTGTAAAGCAATATATTATATATCATGACAAAAGAACCAACGGTAATTCCGAGCCGCTTTGCGAAAATTACTGCCATGACTTCGATGCCGTCCATGGCGCCACCGTAACGAATTGCGATACCACTTCCGATGCCTGAAATCACACCGCCAAACAGAGCGCAAAGCAACAAATCTGTTCCTGCCAAAGGAGATGCCAAACTGACATCAACGGGAAGCACATCAGTTATTAACCAGGCGCAAACGGAGTAAATGCAAACAGCATAGATAGCATATACCGTAAATAACCATCCCTGCTTTTTAAGTCCAAATAAAAACAACGGAATGTTCAAAACTATAAGAAAAATGGATAATGTCAGATATTGTGGTGTTACTTGGTCCAAAAGTATGGCAGTTCCCGAAATGCCACTATCGTATAGATTGACAGGCATTAGGAAAATTGTGATACCAAAAGCGTTAATAATGCCAGCAATAGTAAGCATTATGATATTCGTTATTCGTAGTTTCCCGTGATGCATAATTTCCTCCATAAAAGCAACCTACTAAACTCTAATTTGTCGAACTCATTATACCACATAAATGTGAAAAAAGAAAGGAGTTGCCAATTGGAATTTTTTACGCAATATATGCCGAGGTTCGTGTCGGCAACCAATGGTACAGTCTAAATCCCACATTCCAACGCGCAGACGGGAAGGTTGATGTCTGCCCGATTGTTTCAGGACGGAATTGGCTTCGTGAAACATACGAGGAATTGGAAGAAGTCCAATACTCCTTCGGTCGCCCCGAGGATTTATGCAAGGAGGTCAGATCAGTATTCTGCCACGAAGATGACGAGCCGTATGACACCTTTCTGCACATTAACACCTACAAGGATTTCTATAACCGTTCTCTCTTCCTCGTAAACTATGGGAAATCCATAAAGAGCAGAGTCAAAAAGGACAAGCCTACCCGATACCGTGGGTATGCCTCCAAGGTCAGTATCGCAGCCTTTGAGATTGATGAATACGACACCATCGGTCATTGGCTCACTCCCGAGGAATACGAAAAACTGTCCGACAAAGCAAAGAAAGAGTATGCCTATTACGAGTGGGACGAATGTGATGATTGGTACAAGGTCTACTACATGATCGTCAACAGAGTGGATACGACGCTCGGGTATTTCTGCCGATGGGCAGATTATGCCGTCAAGGATGCAGACCTGGACGAAAGATGCCCGACTGCCGACTATGTTCGGCTGATCGTCTACCGAAGTTGAAGTGGGAACATTGGGAAAATGAATTACTCATTACACAGGAGGAATACGACAATGCCCGAAAGCAAAACCCTGACATACATTGACCCAATGGCAGAAATGATTGCTCAGATACGGCAAGAAGAACGAAATGGAGCAAAGATTGATTTTGTTGTTGCCATGCTCCGTGGTGGAGAACCGGACGAAAAGATAGCCAAATATGCGCGGCTCGATATCGAGAAAGTTCGTGAAGCAAGGGCTGTATGGGAAGATATGACCAAGGGTGAATCAGAACAAAAAAGCCGTGCAATGATCACACGAATTGGAAAATGCTATTGGCTTAGAGGAAGTAATTCCGAGCGAAAACAAATGGCGAAAAGAATTGAAAAAATGAGCTACGATATATGAATATATAAGAAACCCGATTATGCTTAATACGCAGAAAGAATTTAAGGATGACTATGTTCTTGATTGTAACCTTTTCTTCAAAAAACTAAAGAAAATAGTTAAAATACCAAATTGGAAAGTATTGCTTCTACTCATTTTAGTGACAGCTTTAATAACCTCTGTTGTAATTGTCTCAATATATATTGTTAATTATTGAAATTGAATAAAGAATTTCTCAGTTTTCAGGCACATTTTATTCGTGTCATTAAGTTCAAACTACCAAAAAAACTCGGAACACCTTTTGGTGTGCCGAGTTTTTTCTTGCGTTGTCAGTTGAACTTAGACTTTCACTATATCTATAAAACGATATCCGATTTTCTGTAAAACTCCAATGAGTAGCCAACCGTTTCAGAGCAACCGGGGGCCAATACGTGAATACCCTCACGGTCAAACATAGTAGGACCGTGGCTTGAAATACTTAAAGAAGGCTCTAAACATATAAAATTTGCATCGGTTTCGGGTCTTGCCCAGTTTGCAATAAATGGGAAAGAACCCCGATACATTCTTATGACATAATCGCAGTTGGCCCCGGTATATTCGAGCCATTCGGACTTCTGCCCCTTAAATGAACGGGTCCCGTTCACATAGAGATTATGGGACAGCGGACGAATGCGCTCATCGGTCATCCAAGGTGCTATCCAACCGAACGGACTGAATGATTCTAATGTTTCAGCTTGCTCAAAACGCAGAAAATAGCTGTTTGGGTCATCCTTTTCTGCAAGCGGCCAACGATATGCAGTGTGATTCCCGACACTGTAAGGCATAGGTTCATCCGAACGGTTGAAAACAGTGTAGCATATATGAAGCTTTTGACCTTCTAATCTATAATTCATTTGAAGCGTAAAATTAAAGGGGTATACTGTGAGCGTATCCTCATCCTCGCAAAGCTCTAATGTCAATTCTGTTTCGGATGCGGATGTTGCCTTAAATGTTTTCTCCATTGCAATACCGTTAAGCTGCATGGGATACTGTTTTTCTTTGTGCGTATAGAAGCCCTCCGTAAATCGGCCCGTAATAGGAAACAGGCAGGGCGAGGTGCGATTATAGTAGGCCTCGTTCGGCGACCATAAATACTCAAAGCCGTCAAGCGTAAGACTTGTCATTTCCGCACCAAAATCGCTGACAGTCAGGCTAACACGGTTATTTTTCAAAACCCTTTCCATATTTACACTCCATATTTGTTTGCAAATGCGGTCAGCGCCTTCTCAAAACATTCCATAGGTATTCTAGCCATACCTGCGCCAAGCAATCCGCCGTCCTTTGCAATCATTCCGCCATGTATGCATGGAGTGATTCCTGTTTTGATAACCTTGAGCATATCAATTGCGCAAGGCAGTCCCTCAAAGCCCATGTTGGGTATGGAATAGTTTGCATTTCTAGCCACCGTGATTTTTTCCATTTCGCGCGTTTGTGCAATAGATTCCTCAATGCTTAATCCACGCAAGCTGCAGACTATGGGACTTGCCGCGGCGGCGAAAGCACCCATACCCGCACATTCAACAGTGCAGCTGTCCCCAATCCAAGGGAGTTGCATATCAATATTAAATTCAGGTGAATTATATTTGCCATGAATATATGGGGCTTTAGCTGTAAACCAACGGTCACCAAGCGCGGCGATTTTAATTCCATATTCCACGCCGTTGCCGCACATAGCGCTAACAACGGTTGAATAAGGTCTTCCGTTATTTGCAAGGGTTGCCGTGCGGCACGCACCTTGTCCAAGACAATAGAAAAAACGCGGCGTTTCGGCAATATAACTGATAGCATCCAAAATTTGTTTGCGCGACAGAGAAGCATCCTCCAAGCCTGCTAATTTAGGCAGAATATGATGTTGAAAGATATAGTCGGCGGCCGTTTGACGCGTGTGGTTTTCATCTCCCATCTGCAAGGATTCCGCCAAAATCGGTTTAATGGGTAATCCGCCTATTTCTTTGACCAACGCTTTCATTGGTGGGAAGAGCCATTCACGCATATATTTGAGGTTTTCGGCTATCTCCTTTGAATACAATCCCCAACCGCAGAATCCTCCTTGAAAGCGGATTCCTTCCGCCGGGAATGTTCCCGCAACCTCTCCACTGTAACGGTCCTTGACAACAAACATTGCAATACTTTTTGTGATAATGCCCGTTCCCGAACCGACGGTGTTTTTATCAAGTGCTGAAATTATGTTTATCTTGCCGCTCTTAATAAGCTTGACCGCCTCTTCCTCGGTTTTTGCCCAGCCTTCAAAGAGGCAGGCAGAAACCATACCGCGCTTATGTAGCTCAGTCATATCCTCATAATCAATAGGAGGACCCGAATGAGTAACAGTATAGTCCTCAAGACCCTTTACCACCTCTCCCGCAGGAAGAATATCCACCCAAACGGGATCGGCATTGATCAGCATATCGGCGGCGGCGTTATTAGCAGCGACGATTTTTTCATTTAGCTCGCTATTCTCTATTTTTTCTGCAAGAGATATCATTTTATTATTCATTCCCAGATACCACCCTTTGACATAGGCCCTACATTCTTGGCAAACAGGCGAAGAAATCTAGGATATTGCTCATAGTTTGGCTTCCAATCGAAATTTTCAGCACGCGCGGCGATTTCTTGGTCGGTAATACATAGGTGAATACGTCTGTTAGGAATATCTATTTCTATCATATCGCCATCCTCAACGATGCCGAGAGGTCCCAACATAGCCTCGGGGGAAATGTAGCCTATAGATAGGCCGCTGGTGCCACCCGAAAAACGACCATCGGTAATTACTGCACAGCTATTGAACAGCTCGGAATAGCCCTTCAATTCCTCCTGGAAGGTAAAGGCTGTGGTTCCGAATCGAGCTTTAAGTCCGAGGAAACGGACGATGCAGGCATCGCCCTTATTGATTCGGCCGCTCCGCAAAGCATTTAGTGCCGCTTCAAGTGTGTCAAAGCATTTAGCAGGGCCTTTAAATGTCATTAAATTTTCGGGAACGGCAGCAATTTTAATAATTGCTCCCTCAGGAGCGAGATTTCCGTAAAGCACACCTATTCCGGGCTCGTGGCTAACAGGGTTGTCAAGTCCACGAATAACATCGTCGTCATAGCAAGGGGCTATTTTCACATTATCCCCAATGGTCAAGCCGTTAACGGTTAAACAGTCAGGGTTAAGGACGGGAAGCATCTTGCTAATTAGTGCACGAATTCCGCCTGCTAAATCAAAATCCTTAAGGCTATATTTTCCGCTCGGTGCCAGATGAGAAAGAAGAGGGATTTGGTTGGATGCCTTATCAAAGTATTTCCACCAAGGCAGATCATAACCTGCTTCGTTGGCAATCGCAGGGATATGGAGTAACAGATTTGTAGAACCTGCAACCGCCATATCGACCTTAATGGCGTTTTTGATAGATTCAACAGTAATAATATCTCTTGCCGTGATTCCATCCTCAACAAGCTTCATAATTTGTTTGCCTGCATTATAAGCAATACGGTATAGTTGAGAAGAGGTTGCCGACAGAGTAGAGTTTCCGGGCATAGTCATACCCATTGCCTCAGCTACTATACACATAGAGTTAGCTGTCGTCATAGAGGTGCAGGCACCGCAAGTGCCCCAGGAGTTTTCAATAAGACCGTTATAAAACTCCATATCTATTTTACCGTCCTGCGCTGTTCCGACCTTATCCTGAGCGTGAATATGAAGTCGTTCCTCTCCTGCGTAGGTGCCCAGAGGCATATATCCGCCGGTTACAATGATTGTTGGAATATCAAGACGAGCCGCACCCATCAGATGCCCCGGAACGACCGAATCGCAGGTAGAAAGCATTACTATACCGTCAAAAAAGTTTCCTTCGACGGTAAGCTCTACCTGGTCTGCAATGGAGTTTCGGCTTGGAACTTCAATGTAACGGGGATCCTTTAGCACCATTCCATCGCAGATGCCTGTGGTTTCCACTTCAAAAGGCAGACCTCCGGCATCGCGGATACCTTGCTTTACACGCTCGGCAAGCTTGTTCAAATGAGTGTGCCCTGGGTTATATTCGTTCCATGAGTTGACTACGCCTATAATCGGGCGCTGAAGCTCCTCGTTTGTGTAGCCCATTCCGCAAACAAGTCCGCGGCGACATTCCGAGGCCTCTCCAAACTCCCATTTTGAACGAAGAAATTTATATTCTTTTTCCACAACATATACTCCTTTATATTAAGCAATCTATTGGTAAATTTTTGATACTGAAACTGTGTTGTCAACAAAGCTTGTATCGGTGCGGTATTTTTTTTGAGGCAACGCCTCTTTGTCAATGCGCAGATGACTGCCCACGCTATCGTCGCGCAGGAGCGCCGATTTCGCAAGAGCCAATGCTGTAATCAAAAAATTTTGGAGGCTTAACTTTTTAAACAAATCCTTTTTTGTTGAACCAAAGGAAGAGTTATTTGCCTTGATGAATAGCTGTTCAAGTTCTGCAACGGCAGAGGAAAGCCCCTCTTTCCCACGCTCAACACCAAGGTAACGCCCTAAGATTTCTTTTGCTTTAGCAGTCATTTCCTCCGCGCACTCGGCAGAAAGAAGGTTGTCGGACTTCTGCAAAAGGATTTTTTCCACTTCTTTTTCTGTTACAGCAGGACAAAAGTGTTCCTTTCTATTAATAATAGCTTTTGCGGCATATCTTGAAAATACCAACGTTTCGGTTCCGGCAGAGCCTCCGATTCGGTTGGCGCCATGCAGATTTCCAATGGCTTCGCCTGCTGCATACAGACCCAAAACATCGGTTTCACAATAGCTATTCACCTTGACTCCGCCAAGTGATGTATGTGCCGCATTGGCAACCTCCACAGGCTGAGACAGAATATCAATCCCAACATTACGGTATCGCTCGACAAAAGGTGCATAAGCCGAAAGCAAGCGCTTATCATCAACCCCTCTTGCGTCAAACCATACACCGCCATGCTCGGTTCCTCTCCCATTGCGCAGCTCTTGGGCAATGGCCTTGGCGAGAACATCTTTGTTTACGCGCTCGGCATTTTGTGAATGCTGCAGCATAAAGCGCTCACCAAGAGCGTTGGTCAAAACAGCACCATCGTAGAATAAGGTTGTAATCATACCCTTGCCGCGAATACTTTCAGGCCAAACTGCGCATGACGGCTCAAATTGCACAAACTCCATATCGGTTACATGGGCTCCTGCAAATAGTGCCATTGCAACGGTATCTCCTGAAATATCCTTTGGATTAGAGGTAAATGGGAATATTCCCGCATAGCCGCCGCTTGCCAATAAAACACAGGGACTTTCTATAACAGTAAAGGAATCAGATGACTTATCATAAATGAGAACGCCGGTCACATGACCATTTTTCTCAAATAAACGGAGCGCCCGCGACCTTTCTAAAATTTTGACATTATCACATTGCTTGAGATGCTTATCTATAATCGAGAGTATATCGGCTCCGCTGGAATTTCCCTTTCCAACCACTCGGGCAAATGAACTCCCTAAGGACTTACGGGCTTTTAGCGCTCCCGTATCATCGGTATCAAACATAAATCCGATGGCTTTCAGATATTCGGGAATCTCGGCACTGCCGTTACACAAAAGCTTGACAAGCTCTATGTCGGCCTGCCCGTTTGCACTCTTTAGTGAATCTTTCACAAATATATCTATACTATCTTTACCTTCAACACCCGCAACGTTAAATCCTGCGACATAAGGACTCGCACCGCGGCCGTCTCGAATAACGGTAACGCTCATTCCTGCTTTAGCAATCTCCATTGCAGCTATGGTCCCCGTCAGCCCACCGCCAATAATGGCTACGTTGGTTTTAATTTTGTTATATTCAATCATATTATTTTTCAAAATCTTCTTTGATAGAATCAATGTTTCCCGTTACCGACTGACCCCCATCTACATAAAATGTCTGTCCCACGATAAAGCGTGTGTTATTTTCATCACACAGAAAGAGAATCATCGGCACAATATCATCGGTTGTTCCAAGCGTTCCGGTTGGAATGTGGTCGGTAAATGCCTTCGTGTGCTCAGGGGTGTAGCGCGAAGATAATCCTGTTTTAATAAATCCGGGTGCTACACAGTTGACTCTGATTCCATAGGGAGCAACCTCTACGCCAAGCGCAGAGGTAAGCATATTTAGACCCGCTTTTCCGGCACAGTAAGGGAGCATTTTTCGCTTTACCCACGTGATTTTCCCGTGAACTGAGCTTATATTAACAATTCGTCCGTTTATATTGTTAGCCTTCATGTTCTTAACCGCATGGTGAGAGAGATATGCCGGCGCGTTAAGGTTGAGAGCTATCTGGTCATCCCAATAGTCAAGGGGCATATCGTCAAATTCTCCTTTGGGAATTTGGAGTGCTCCTCCTGCGTTATTTACAAGAACATCAATGGTGCCGTAATGCTCCAAAAAATCAAGCATCAGCTTTTCGCAAGCTTCGCGTCCGATAAGCTCTACCTTGAACATCTGAAAATCGCCGCCGAACTTCTTGCACTCATTAAAAACCTCCAGTGCTTTTTCATAGGTTTTGTCGCTCCGATAGGTTATTCCGACATTGTAGCCTTGCTTTGCAAGTGCAATAGCTGCTGCGCGGCCGATGCCACTTGATGAGCCTGTTACTAAGGCGTTCTGTTTTCTTTCGTTCATAATATCCCTCTTTAATGTATTTTAGTTTATTGTTATTTTCAGAATGATTTTACCTGATTTGCGAATGCTTGATGTGTTCGCATACTGTATAAACTGCCATAAACAGATAATTGGGCGTTCCGCAACCATATTGACTTATCAGCTTCTCGGCAATTTCCTTTGGTTCGGTATTCCCTAATGACAACTCAGCATCAACGAACTGCTGATAAAAATCGGTTATTGAAAAGCATCTTTGGAGAGCTGCTTTCACTGCCTCTTTGCCTGAAATCCAATATCCTAGCCGGTCGTAATCATGCCCGCATAACACATTTTCTATGTCGGCAAAAAGCAGTTTTCTAAGGCTGTTTCTATAAAGGTCAAGGTCCTGATAGAAGCCGATTCCCTGAGCATCAGTGCCGTTACCCTGTAAGCTGTCTCCCGTAATTATTGTTTTTGTTTTTTTATCATACCAACAAACACAACCGCCATCGTGCCCCGGGGTTTCAATCAATGTAAGAATACCGGCAAGCTCTTCTTTGTCATGCAGAACATAATCCACCTTAACTCCCTTGAGATAGCTTTGAGGTGTTGGAGAGACTGCAGGATACTTGCCGCGCGTTCTGACGGCAAGTGCTGCGGGATTTTCCACGTTTTCGCGGTCAGAGTCAGCGGCTACAACAGTGATTTTGGGAGCTAACTCACGAATCCGTGCATATCCGCCGATATGATCTCCGTGTGAATGTGTGTTTATAAGAAAATCGATATCATTAAGAGTGTATCCTTCCTTCTCGAGCGCGGGAATAAGTATCTCATCCACATCATTTAAAAGTGCTCCTGAATCTATCAGAATTTTTTTCTCGTCATCCACAAGGACAACACCTGTCCAGGATGTTCCAAACGGAACCTTTAAAAGCTTGATTGCGCCTATTATAGGTTGAAATGTTGGTTTCATAAAAACTATTTTAAATCTCCTTTTTTCGCTTACAATTTGTATATTGCTATGACACCCTTTGCTTATTTTAAAGTCAGTATACAACTTTTCGCGAAAAAAGCAATAGATAATAATACAAAAGTATGGACTTTTCTCCACAGACAGAGTATAATAAATACAGCCACATATAAAACCTATTTAATTGCATATAAAGAGGAGTATATATGAAAATCATCAATCCCGAGCAATTGAAAAATCACAATCTTAGAGCGGATGTTATAGATACGCACATTTCAGAATGGAAAACGGGAGATGAATTCTATAAATACAAAAAAACAAAGCGCCCTTTTTCGGCGCTTTTCTTTGTTGTATCTGATATGGAAATAGACTATATAGAACTCTCAGAAAACGGGGAGGAATTCAGAAAAATTCATGCAAAAAAGGGCGATATCCTCTATATCCCAACCAATGTTTTTTACCATTGCGTTTTTGAAATTCCAAAAGATACATTACAATCCTCCACCGCAACAATAAATTTCCGATTATTTGATGCCGATGGCGAAGAAATACTGCTTGACCACCATATTATTTTGTTGAACAATCGTGTCAACAGATATATGAACGAGGATTTATTGAGCATTCACAGATGCACATGGGACCCCATTGCCAATGACCGTTTGCTAATCAGTTCTTTGTATTTTTCTATCCTACACTATGCAACAAGAGGCCATATAGGCTCCGGAGAGACTAATGTTATTAAAAAAGCAGTTCAAGCCATTGAAAACGAATGGAACAAAAACGAAAAAATGGAGAAATACGCAGCGCTCTGCAATATGAGTCCCAGTTATTTTTATCAGGAGTTCCAAAAGTTTGCAGGAATGAGCCCTGCGAAATATCGAAATAATATTCGCATAAATATCGCCAAAAGTGACCTGCTCAATACAGATATGTCGGTCAAAGAAATCGCAGAAAAATTGGGATTTGACGATGTTTTTTACTTTTCAAGACTGTTTCGTAAGATTACGGGGATGTCGCCCAAGGCATTTAAGAATGATATAAGAGCGACCGATACGGGTAACATTTCGGTTCCTAAAACGACTACCGGAGGCAAAGCCGAAATAACCACCGACACAGGCGATATAAAGATAGAGATAAAACAACCCCCTTCATATCAGAATTAAAAACAGTTTAAAACAGCCGCTTAAAGCGGCTGTTTTTTTGACTTTTGAGGCATAAAAATTATCGATAAACGATAAATTTATATTGACAAACGATAATCGGCATGTTACTATTGCCTTGGAAAACTTTGTAAAACGAGGTAAGACTTTATGTGGAATAGTAAAAAATCTGTTTATCTTTCAATCGTTGTTTGTTTTACTTTATCGGTTATTCTTTTGGCGCTTCTGTTTGTTGGCCCTATGCTCTTTAGGTTTTATATGACAGCTTTCAGAGGTTTTGAGCCCGAGGGCGAGGCTCTTAACCGATTGTTGAAAATCTTCGGGTTGACCTTCTATCCTTCCGCCGTTTTTGCAGGGGTTATTCTTGCCTCTCTTTTGAAATTATTATTCAATATCAAAGCCAAAGCCGTCTTTATTCTGCAGAATGTGCGTCTCCTTAAAATTGTTTCATTAGGTTGCTTCGCAATCGGAATAATCACCTTTGTCGGCGGCTTATTCTATTTGCCATTTATGTTTGCTGCGTTCGCCGGAGGCTTTACCGGTCTTCTTCTCAGAGCTTTGAAAAATGTTATGCAAAGTGCCGTTGAATTAAGAGAAGAAAATGACCTGACGATATGAGAGGAATATTAAAATGATAGAAATAAATCTTGATGTTATATTGGCAATAAGGAGAATGTCCTCTTCTGAGCTTGCTGAAAAAATCGGAATTACGCAGGCAAATCTTTCTGTTCTTAAAACAGGAAAAGCTCGAGCCATCCGCTTTTCAACCCTTGAGAGCATCTGTCGAGAGTTAAATTGCCAACCCGGCGATATTCTTAAATACACGCCCGAGGAGTGAAAACAATGGAAGAAAATAAAGTAACACCCGAAACTTTGGAAAAAGAACCGATTCCGCAACCCGTTCCTGATACATTCCCACTTGAAAAAAGAGATTTTATTTTTTCTGCATTGTTATTATTAGGAGCACTTATTCTTTCCACTATCGGATTTTTTGGAGGCTTTAATGCCGGATTCACTATAGCCTCCCTTATAATATTCGCAACCATTTTCATTTATCTGCACAATAAGAATTTTAAAATAGGGATATTCCCTTCCGTTTGCGGAATTTTGGCGGTTATAATTCCTGTTTCATTTTCAATCACCTCAAACGGTGAGGTTAAGTTTTGGAGTTTTGCGGCAGTTATATTGCTTTCCTTGGTCTTCTTTAATGCGCTTGTTGCAAATAATGCGCCGGAAGGGGATTTGGGCATTTTAAGGCTTGTAGGTTCAATTTTTTCAAATAGTCTTTCTTTTGTTCCTAAAACCATACTTTCTCTATTTTCTGCCAAAATCATTAAGAAAAAAGCATCGGCAAAATTTTGCTGGGTATTGCTTTATCAATCCCTGTTTTGTTAATAGTGGTCCCCCTGCTCATTTCATCTGACGCTGCCTTCAGCGGACTTATTGAAACAATTGCCGAGAATTCTTCCAATGCCGTTTTAAAAATTATTATCGGCATTGTTCTTGCGCCTTTTATAATTTCTTTTTGCTTTTATTCTAAGCTTGAGGAAAAGAAACCATTCGTAAAAAGCAGCTTTAAAGGTATCGACAGCACTATTATAATACCCTTTCTTTCGGTTATCTCGGTTTGTTATTTTGCCTATCTGTTTTCGCAACTCGCCTATTTCTTCAGTGCATTCCGAGGTTTTCTGCCCGATAACTATGCTTTTTCGTTGTCCGCTTATGCAAGAAGAGGCTTTTTTGAAATGGTTATTATTGCAGTAATAAATTTCGCTATAATTTTTGGAGCCTTGCTTCTATCAACAAAAAGCGAGGGTAAAATGGGATTGCCTTCCCGCCTGCTCTGCTTATTCATGAGTGTTTTCACCCTCGTGATTATAGCAACCGCATTATCAAAAATGATTCTCTATATCGAAACCTTTGGCATGACAAGATTGAGAATCACAACGAGCGCTTTTATGCTATTCCTTGCAATAGTTTTTATAAGCCTTGTTATCCGTTTGTTTGTTCCAAAAATTAAGGTGCTTAAAGTCGCTCTTATTGCCGCAAGTGTAACTCTTATCGCTCTTGGCTTTTTAAATGTCAACCGAGTTATAGCCGATTATAACTGTTGGGCATATAAAGAGGGTTTTGTGGAAAATATGGATGTCAAAACAATTTATGAATTAGGAGATGAGGGTGTCCCTTATCTTATTGAGTTGACCAACGACAGAGACCAATTTGTAGCCGGCCAAGCCAAATATTTTCTCGATAAAGTTATACAAAATGAGTTGTATGAGGTTGAACAATCCAAAAACGGCTACAAGATAATCAGCAAGAGATATTCCGGTTTTGATGAATTCAATTTCTCGAGAAAAACAGCTTATGAAGCAGTTGAAGAATACCTTAATGGCACAAAATAAAATGCTTAAAACATCTCAAGTTGATTTGGGATGTTTTTATTTTTTTCATTCCTTGTTGCTTGACTGTTTGCATTATTATGTAGTAAAATAATAGCAATCTATTTTAGTTTCGCGGAAGGTGTTTTTATGAAAACCGAAAGAAATATTTTAATAGCCTTTATCCTCAATCTGTTTTTCTCGTTATTTGAGTTTATCGGCGGAATTTTTACAGGTAGTGTTGCAATCGTTTCAGATGCCGTTCACGACCTTGGCGATGCCGCGAGCATTGGAATTTCATATTTTCTTGAACGCAAAAGCAAAAAGCAACCTGACAGCAGCTATACCTACGGATATTTAAGGTATTCGGTTTTGGGCGGCGTTATAACAACGCTTATTCTGCTTTTCGGCTCGGCGGCAGTTATATATAATGCCGTTTTACGCATCATAAGCCCTGCCGAAATCAATTACAACGGAATGATAATTTTTGCGGTTTTTGGCGTTGCGGTCAACTTTATTGCCGCTTTAGTTACAAAGGACGGCGATTCATTAAACCAAAAAGCAGTTAACCTGCATATGCTTGAGGATGTTCTCGGTTGGGTGGTTGTTTTAATTGGCGCCGTTGTTATGAGGTTTACCGATTTTGCCATTATAGACCCTCTGCTTTCAATAGCAGTTGCTGTATTTATCCTTATAAACGCCATAAAAACCTTAAAAGAGATTCTCGAGCTCCTGCTCGAAAAAATCCCTCATGGAATTGAAATTGATGAAATAAAAGAGCATATTTTAGAAATCCAAGGAGTGCTCGATGTTCACCATATTCATATCTGGAGTATGGACAGCCAAAACAATTACGCAACGATGCATATTGTAACCAACTCAAACACAGGTGAAATAAAGGAAAAGGTGCGCCAGGAGTTAGCCGAGCATAATATCGGCCACGTCACCTTGGAAATTGAAGCTGAGGGCGAGCATTGCCACGAGCAAAACTGCACGATTGATACCGCCGCCTATCATCACGGCCATCACCACCATCACCATCACGGGCACCATCATTAAAACAAAAGATGACACCTTTCAAAAGCTTTGAAAGGTGTCATCTTTATTTTGCTTTATTGAATAACTTGGCTTGAAAAAGCGGCGGTTAACCAATCAATTATATAACTCATTTTTCGGGTGCCTCTCCAAAATCGGGAACATCTAAAGGAACTCCGCCCTTTAATGCGCTCTCATGGGCAACAAGACCCGGGATTGTATATCTTGCGGCACGCCAAGCGTTCACATAAGGCATTTTATTTTCAGCAACTGCAGTGCAGAAATCATCAATCAACAACTGATGCGATGCCATATGGCCGTTAACCCTTGGCATATTTTTAAACTCCTCGGGCAGTTTTTCATATCTTTCATCATGCATCGGCGAATATGAAAGCCCCTGAAAACTATGATTTGCAACCTTTTCTTTAAAATCGGGCAGGTCTTTATTGGCGGTCATATCCTTGGGGTTAACCTCATCACTAACGTCTTCTAAGGTAACGCCATTTTCAGTAAGCGCGGTAAGTATATGCTGAGCGTTTGAAAACTGATAAGAGCCTTTGGTTCCGTAAAAACCTGAGATATATGAGCTTGGCGCCTTGTAGCCAATGCGGCGGCATTCCGAAACTCTTGCGATTCCGCCGTTTGAAAGCTGCATTAAAGAAAACTCGTTTGAGAAAGTGTTATCCCAATGGTTTTCGCCTTTTTTATAGGGGGTATTTTCCTCTTTATCAACATAGCCGAGTGCTGTTACCTTAGTAACATAGGAATCGGTTGCATAAAGAATCATTGCTGTTGAATGGGTGGGATAAAAGAAGGGTGGCACAGCCGATGACGCTCTATCCTCGCGGAAGGGCCTGGGAAAATGGCTTAAATCATGGAAATACTGCGATTCGCCATAAACAAAGTTGCCGAAAGCGCCCTCTTTATGCTTTTTCTCGCAATACATTGCCGATGGGTAATAAACACAGGTTTCGCCCATCATATAGGTTTTGCCGCTTACTTTTACTGCATCGATTATTCTTTTGCAATCCTCAACCGTTACCGCCATAGGAACTGCAGAATAAACATCCTTGCCTGCCAGTAATGCCTTGCAGACAAGGTCGCCATGGGTATGGCGCTGGGTGAAAACGGCAACGGCGGTTATTTCCTTAGAATTTATGGCATCTTCAAAGGAATCAATTATATCAACTGAAAATTTTTCACTATACATTTCGGCCTTTTCTCTTATAAGGTCGCAAACATATACCTTTTCTACTGTTGGGTGATTCTGAAAAAGCGGAACAAACTCTCTTGCAAACTCTCCGCAACCGATAACTGCAACTGTCATTTTCTTAGACATTTTAGTTTCCCTCTTTCACTGATTTTTCTTGATTATAATTGAGATTTATTATATAATCAAGGTGATAAATAAACATAAAATGTTGAAAAACAAAGATTGGAGCCGTTATGGAAATTCAAAATTTCAACCCTTATGTGAGATTTTTTGATAAGGTTAGGTCTAATAAGGACTATAGAACTGAGCTTTGCGCTTTTGATTTTCGTTTGTTTTACATTATAAGCGGTTGCGTTTATTTTGAAACCGATTCTAAGCAGTATAAGCTTTATGCGGGCGATATTATAACCATTCCTCCTGCTTATGCCTATAAGCTTTCGTTTAAAGGCTTGGCGGCCGAATATTATATTGTAAACTTTGATTTTGCTCCCGATTTTGATTGCAAATCAGCAAGAACACCCGTTGCGCCTAAAGGCTTTAACAAAAACGAGGTTTTCTCTTTCGATTGCCCGCCGCCTTTTAAAAAACCTGCAGTTTTCAGGCAAAGCGAGGCGCTATCTATATCATTCGATACTATGCTTGGCTTAAATCTTATAGAGCCTTACGAGCAGGCCTTTTGCTCGGCGCTTTTGAAAACCGCACTATGCAAAATCGGGTTTATGAGTTCTAAACGCGGCATTTCAGAAAACAACGATATTGTTTCGCAAATCGAGGCGTTTGTAAAGCAAAATTGCTCTAAGAACATTACTAATTCGGATGTTGCAAAGCATTTTTCATACCACCCTTTTTATATCAACAACCTTTTTTCGAAAACAACGGGCTGCAGCCTGCATAGATATATTGTTAAAACTCGTCTTTTTGCGGCAAAGCAGTTGCTCTCAACCTCGCAAAAATCGGTTGCCGAGATTGCCGAAGCCTGCGGCTTTAATGATTCATCATATTTTTGTGCGTTTTTCAAAAAGGCGGCGGGTATGACGCCTAATCAATACAGAAACCTTATAAAATAAATGTTATAGACAACGCTGATTTTGTTTGCTATAATTTCATTACTTTTAATATAAAGGAAGACAATATATGAGAAAATCCGGATTTTATGCCGCTGTTTCCATTCTGCTTTGGTCAACCATTGCAACCGTTTCAAAGCTGCTGCTTAACACTCTGAACAGCTTTGAGGTCCTGATGGTAAGCGCGGCTTTTGCAGGGATAGCGCTTTTAATAAGTATTTTTATCGGCGGCAGCTTTAAAAATTTCAAAGTCCTAAAGCTTAAAGATATCGCTATTATGATTTTAATCGGCCTGCCCGGAACATTTTTCTACAATGTTTTTCTTTATCTCGGAACTGATAAAATGCCCGCCTCTCAGGCGTTTATAATCAACTATCTTTGGCCCATTATGAGCGTTATTTTTGGGGTTTTAATTCTTAAAGAGAAAATGACCCGGCGCAAGGGTATCGCCATTCTTATATCCTTTTTAGGTGTTATGACGTTAGCAGGCGGCGATATTTTAAGTTTCAACCGCAATTCTCTTTTAGGGACAGGTCTTTGCATACTAGCCGCCATTTCCTACGGCGTTTTTACAGCATTAAACAAGAAATTTCACTACGATAAGCAGATATCCTTGATGCTATCCTTTTTTGCAACCGCCGTTTTAAGCCTGCTCGTTAATGCTTTTATGAAATCAAGCTTTAGCTTTGGCTTAACAGAAACTGCGGGGCTTGCTTATAACGGAATTTTCGTTCTCGCCATTGCAACTACCACCTGGGCATTGGCGCTGGACTTGGGCGATACTGCAAAAATATCCAACCTCGCCTACATAACTCCCTTCGTTTCGCTTATCTGGACCTCGCTTATATTAAAAGAGGGAATCAATCCTTTGTCTATCTTGGGTCTTGTTATAATTGTGCTCGGAATTTTTGTTCAATTGGGCACAAGCTCTAAGAAAAAATCGGGATAAAACATATCGGTAGGCTTAATTGATTGGTTATCCTGTCAGTTAAGCCGACCTTTTTAATTTTGCCGCTAATTTTTTAAAAAAATGTCGAAAATATTGATATTATTGTTTGAAATGTCGAACTATATGTGGTAGAATGGATTTTAAAAGGTGATTTGATTTTATCCACCTTTAAATATATTTTCGGAGGGTTAAAAATGAATAACAATCTGGTTTATGGAATCAAAGATAAACCGCAATTCAGCAAACTCATTGTATTAGCAATTCAGCAGTTGTTAGCCATTATGGCAGCAACCATCGCCGTTCCCGCAATCGTTGGTAACGGAATGTCTGCTTCGGCCGCTCTTTTCGGCGCCGGTGTCGGAACACTTGTTTATCAGCTTTTCACTAAGTTCCGCAGCCCTGTTTTCCTTGGCTCGTCCTTCGCCTTTATCGGCT
Source organism: uncultured Oscillospiraceae bacterium (assembly GCA_949295415.1). Classification (GTDB taxonomy): domain Bacteria; phylum Bacillota; class Clostridia; order Oscillospirales; family Acutalibacteraceae; genus UMGS172. Next base: position 25,238 of record CASFLA010000068.1, on the reverse strand, counting down.
CGATGACTGCAGCATTCGCAGGCGCAGTATCCTTAAGCTTAGGCTATCTCGGTCTTATTATCGGCGCTGTTTGTGCAGGTCTTGTTTATGTTATTATTGCACTTGTTGTTAAGCTCGTCGGCGTTGGCTGGATTAACAAGCTGATGCCCGCCGCAGTTATTGGACCAACAGTTGCAATTATCGGTCTTTCATTGGCAGGCGCCGCTATTAAGGATGTTTTCTCCTATGGCCCGCAGGACGGTAACGGTTCATTTATTATGACCACTAACATCTGGGTTTCCTTTATTTGCGCAATTGTAACCCTCTTTGTTGTTGTTCTCTGCTCAACCTACGGCAAGAAGATGACCAAGCTTATTCCCTTCATTATCGGTATCCTTGCCGGTTATGCAGTTGCTTTAATCTTCACCGCTATCGGCTATGCTGCAGGCAACGATGCTCTTAAGGTTATTGATTTCGCTCCTTTTAAGGCTCTCGTAGCAAACGGCGTTAATGTTGACACCTTTGTTGCGCTTCCTCAGTTCTCGTTCCTTGCCGCTATCAAGGGCGCTAAGGATTTCAATTTAGGATATCTTGCAACTGTTGCGGTTGCTTATGTTCCTGTTGCATTTGTTGTTTTCGCAGAGCATATCGCTGACCATAAGAACCTTTCTTCTATCATCGGTTCTGACCTTCTTGAAGAACCCGGTCTCCACAGAACCCTCCTTGGCGACGGTGTCGGTTCTATCGCAGGCGCTATCTTCGGCGGTTGCCCGAACACTACATACGGCGAGTCAGTTGGTTGTATTGCTATTACCCGCAACGCCTCTGTTGCAACCATTACAACAACCGCTATTCTTGCAATTTTAATCGCTTTTGTTTCTCCCTTCGTTGCATTCCTTGATTCTATTCCCGGATGCGTAATGGGCGGCGTTTGCATCACCCTTTACGGTTTCATCGCAGTTTCCGGTCTTAAGATGATTCAGAAGGTTGACCTTGAGGATAATGCAAACTTCTTCACTGTTTCTGTTATCCTTATCGCAGGTATCGGCGGTATGGCAATGGCTATCGGCAAGGTTACCATTACCTCAATTGCTTGCGCTCTTATCCTCGGCATCATCGTAAACATTGTTCTTACAAAGTTTAAGAAAAATCAGGACTAATATTGAGTTAAATTAAAAAAGCAGGTCTGCAAAGGGAGACACTTCGTAAAGAAGTTGTCTCCCTTTGTTTTTTTTATATAAAAATTGACACTTTCAGTTTGAAAGTGTCATAGTGGGTTACATACTTTAAAAATCAATCTATCTCAAAAAATAAAAATATTAAGTGATATTGTGAGACAGGTCTCACAGTGATATTCTTTAGAATACCTCGCCAAAGGCGAGATATTTCTAAAGAATGATATTGAAACTTGCAGTTTCAGTGATATTATATTCGCCTTTGAACTCTTAACGCGCTAAGCGCATATCACGCCCGAAAGACATATCACGCACTTGTGCATAGAACTCGCCGCAAGGCGAATATAACTGTGGCACCTTCCTTACGGAGGGTGCCACAATGCAGACCTGCTTTTTGTTTTATAGATTATTCGTTAATGATTGGTTCTTGAAGTTGCGGTTGCTCCTTTTGAACAGAAAGAAAATGCTTTTCAACAAGAATGCTTGTGATTATCAGCGCTGCCGCAAATGAACCGCCGGAAATAATATTTTCAATATCAGCAGAAGCAATTGCCGAAACCGCCTTTAAAATACCTAACGCTAAAAGCCAGGCTCTTGCAGTGTTTGGTTTATGATAATTTTCATTTGCTGTATCAATGCTGATATAAACAGATTTTATAAACTTATGTATATTGCGAAGACCTGCAATATTAAAGATGAACATTATGGCACAAACAACACCAAATATAAGAATTATCGAAAAAGCTGATATTGATAAAATAGCTTCTGCTACCTGCTTAGCTATGCCGGCCATATCGGTAAACGCACCTTTAAATTCATCTATTGCCGCGTTATCAAGCTGAATAAACGACATTGCCGCAGCCATTATCAAACCGCATACAGCCAAAATAATTGCTAAAACATAGGTAACAATATAAGAAGCGTAAACCGTTCCGCTGATGTTTCTTATATTACTGCTGTCTGCTATATTTTTTGCACCTTTTGAATATAGAACCCAAACAAAGACAGTTAGCAACACATTTATAACAGGAATGCCGCCTTTGGAAAACGAAAGCAAAGTTGTTATTGAAATCAATATTGCAACGATTAAGAACAGCTTATCTTTAATTAGACCCAGCGCTCTTTTTGCCGCTGGATTTTCAAGGGCTTCATTTGCAGGCGCAGGCTCACTGCATTGAGGGCAAAAATTGAAGTCAGCTTCCGATTCGAATCCGCATTTTAAGCATTTCATAAAAGTTCCTCCTTTTCCTTAATTATATTATATCAAATCCGCCGTTATTCTACAATATTTTTTTGCAATAGACTGTATTCTATTATATTGCCATTTTATTGACAACTTTTATTGCGGTATGATATAATTTAACAAAGCATATCATTTATATGCCAAATTATAAAAAAGGATGATTTATATGCACGGTTTGATTATTGTTGTTGTTATACTTGTTGCTATTATTCCTTGCCTTAAAATTGTTCCGCAGGCAACCGAGTTTGTTATTGAAAGACTCGGAAAATATCAGAAAACCTGGAGTGCAGGCCTGCATTTCCTTATTCCTGTTATCGACCGCGTTGCAAAGCGTGTAACACTAAAGGAGCAGGTTATCGATTCTCCGCCTCAGCCGGTTATTACAAAGGATAATGTTACTATGCAGATAGATACCGTTGTTTATTTCAAGGTATTTGATGCAAAGTTTTTCACCTATGGTGCTGTTAATCCTCTGAGCGCTCTTTCAAACCTTACCGCAACAACCTTGCGTAATATTGTCGGCGAGCTTGAGCTTGACGATACCTTGACCTCTCGCGATACTATCAACGGAAAAATGACCGAGATTCTTGACTCGGCAACTGACCAGTGGGGTATCCGGGTTAACCGCGTTGAATTAAAGAATATTATGCCTCCTGCAGAAATTCAGAATGCTATGGAAAAGCAGATGAAGGCCGAACGTGACCGCCGCGAAACCTTGCTTGAGGCTGAAGGCCACAAGGCCGCAGTTATCACAAGAGCTGAGGGTGACAAACAGGCTCTTATTCTTGCCGCTGAGGGCGAAAGAGATGCAAGAATCGCAAGAGCCGAGGGTGAAGCAAAGGCTATTTTACTTGCTAAGCAGGCAGAGGCTGACGGTCTTGCTGCTTTAAAGGCCGCAGGTGTTGACGCCGCAGTTTTAGAGCTTAAAAAATATGAGGCTCTTGTATCAATGTCTAATGGAAAGGCTTCTAAAATTATCGTTCCTACCGATGCCGTTGATATGACCAAAGCCAATGTTATGTTCTCTGAAACAGCAGGTCTTGGCGATGTTACCCAACCTGCTAAAGATGCCGCTCCCGCCAAAAAAACAGACCCCTGCTGTGACTGATTTTTAAAATTTTTCCCGACCGATATTATCGGTCGGGATTTTTTGCGCTTTTTGGCATACTAATTATAGGAGATGATTTTATGTGCACAGCCATAACCTATAATTCAAATTGCCATTATTTTGGAAGAAATCTTGATTTAGAGCGCGGCTTTTATGAAAAGACAGTTGTAACACCAAGAAACTTTACCTTTAATTTCAGAAAAAGACAACCGTTACGCCACCATTACGCTATGATAGGAACTGCAGCGGTTGTTAATAATTATCCGCTCTATTTTGAAGCCACCAATGAAGCAGGACTCAGTATAGCGGGCTTGAATTTCCCAAACAATGCCCATTATAAACCAATAGCTGACGATGCCGTTAACATAGCTACGTTTGAACTCATTCCTTATATTTTGGGTTGCTGCAAAAACACCGCCGAAGCATTAAAGAGGCTCGAAAAACTAAACTTAGTCAATATAAATTTCAGCGATGAGCTGCCGCTTGCTCCACTTCATTGGATAATGGCGGATAAGAATAAATGCTATACCATTGAGAGCGTTTTAGAAGGGCTCAAAATATATGAAAACCCGGTTGGTGTTCTTACTAATAACCCTCCGTTTCCTTTTCATCTGGCAAACCTTAATAATTATTCCCATTTGACTGCAAATATAAATCATAAACCCGATTGGGACAACATGGGTTTTGATTCCTATAGCCTTGGAACAGGCGCGGTTGGTTTGCCCGGCGACTACTCCTCTGCCTCACGCTTTATAAGAGCCTCCTTTGTGAAAAAGAATTCGCCAACATTCCAAACCGAGCAAGAAAATATTGGTCACTTTTTTCATATTCTTTCTTCGGTTGCTATGCCGAAGGGTTGCGTATTGGCGGCAAACGGCGAGTTTGAATACACGCGCTATTCCTGTTGCTGTAATACCGATACCGGAGTATATTACTATAGAGCCTATGACGATAGCACAACAAAATCAGTTGATATGTGTCGCTATAACCTTGACGGCACAAAGCTGATTATAATAGAATAGGTTGGTTTTTTCGGGACGATGTGGGCATCGTCCCCTACAATATGATTACATTATTATCCGCAGGGTCAGTCGCCCTCGACCGACCGTAAAAAAAACAGAACGGGCGGCCAATGGTCGCCCGTTCTGTTTTTTATTTCTCCATTTTTTCAAGGGCTTCCTTGACAAAGAAGCTTCCGCCGATTGCGGCGATTTTATCGAATGCCAAAAACTCATCAATATTGCTTCTGTCAACTCCGCCGGTGGGGATAAATTTAACCTGCGGGAACGGTGCCGAGAGGGCTTTGAGCGCCTTAAGGCCTCCGTAAACATTTGCGGGGAAGAACTTAACTGTTGTGATTCCCAATTCCAAAGCCGCCATAATCTCAGTTGGAGTTACGCAGCCGGGGAAATACGGAATATTTCTCTCATTGCAGATTTTTGCAACTGCGGATGAAAGACCGGGCGAAACAATAAAGGTTGCGCCTGCTTTTAGCGCGGCCTCACATTGCTCGGCATTGATAACCGTTCCCGCTCCTATTTCCATATCGGGATAATTCTTTGCAGCATACTCAATCGCCTCGGCGGCACAAGCGGTGCGGAAGGTGATTTCTGCACAGTTGATGCCGTCATTCTTAAGGGCGGTTAAAATTTTATCGGTTTCTGAAAGCTCTTTGATAACAACAACGGGTATAAATTTTTCCATTTTTATCTCTCCTTATATTAAACACCTGAATAGGCTGCAAATCCGCAGTCTATCGGAAGAACAACACCTGTAATAGCAGAGGCCGACTTTTCATCACAGAGGAAAAGGGTTGCGCCCAACAATTCTTCTGCATCAACAAAGCGGTTCATCGGAGTTCCTTTTAAAATCTTGGCGCTTCTTGCAGTCGGAGTTCCGTCCTCATTGAAAAGAAGGGCTCTGTTCTGAGCAGAAACCAAGAATCCGGGAGCAATAGCATTGCAACGGATACCTGTTCCTGCAAAATGGGTTGCAAGCCACTGAGTAAAGTTTGAAATACCTGCTTTTGCGGCAGAGTATGCAGGAATTTTGGTAAGCGGGGTATAAGCGTTCATTGAAGAAATGTTAAGAATGTTTCCTCTCTTCTTTGCAACCATATCCTTTGCGAATACCTGAGTAGGAATTAAGGTTCCCTGGAAGTTGAGCTTGAAAACAAAGTCAACACCCGAAGCATCAAGGTCAAAGAAGGATTTACCGCCCTCTTTAGCCTCATGCTGATACTCGTTATCAGTTGTTGCCCTGGGGTTATTACCGCCAGCGCCGTTAACTAAAATATCGCATTCGCCGAGGTCCTTTAAAATAGCCTTATGAACATCCTCTAAAGCATCTGCCTCTAAAACATTTGCCTTGTAGCCTTCGCAGATAAAGCCTTCTGCTTTGAGCTCGTTTGCAAGCGCTTTTACTGCATCTTCGTTAAGGTCTAAAGCTGCAACCTTTGCGCCCGATTGAGCAAAAGCTCTTGCCATCGCTCCGCAAATAAGTCCGCCTGCGCCGGTAACCACTACAACCTTATCTTTATAGTCAATGTTAATCGGAAGGTTTATCATTTTATTTCTCCTTTAGCTTTAAATTTATCAAGTGAATCGAGAACGCCCAACATATACATTATGCCAAGCGCACGGTCATATAAGCCATAACCGGGGCGAACATTTCCCGGGCCCTCATCCCAAAGATGCCTTCCATGGTCGGGACGGATATATCCTTCAAAGCCGCAATCATGATAAGCCTTGAGTATCTCTAAAATCCCTGTATCACCATCACAGTCGCGGTGGCTGGCTTCAGAAAAATCGCCGTTCGCAAAATGCTTGACGTTTCTTATATGAGCAAATGCGATTCTATCACAATGCTTTCGAACTATGTCTGCAACATTGTTGTTGGGGTCAGCATTAAGGCTGCCCGAGCAAAGAGTTAAGCAGTTATACTCATCATCAACCATTTTCAAGAAGCGGTCTATATTTTCCTCGTTTGTAAGAAGTCTGGGCAAACCGAAAATATCCCACGGAGGATCGTCCATATGGATAGCCATTTTAATATCACACTCGCGGCAGGTCGGCATAATAGCCTCGAGGAAGTATTTTAAATTCTCCCAAAGCTTTTCATGGTCAACGCCCTCATAAGCCTTAAACAGCTCATCAAGCTTTGCCATTCTCTCAGGCTCCCAGCCGGGAAAAGACATATTATATTTTTCAGTAAAGTCAAGGATGTATTTCGCCATGGCGTTATAGTCATCCTGAATCATATTCTTTTCATAGAAAAGCGCAGTTGAGCCATCGGGGGCGGGGTGGAAAAGATTGCTTCTTGTCCAGTCAAAGATAGGCATAAAGTTATAGCAGATAACCTTGACGCCGAACTTTGAGAGGTTGCGGATGCACTGCTTATAGTTCTCGATATATTTATCCCTTGTCGGCAGACCGATTTTAATATCATCGTGAACATTGACCGACTCAACAACGTCCATATTAAAGCCATACTCATCGAGCTGCTTTTTTACCTCGGCAATTTCATCAATTTCCCAGATTTCGCCCGGCAGCTTATGATGCAAGGCCCAGACAATTCCGTCAACACCGGGAATCTGCTTGATATCGGAGAGCTTTATTTTATCGTTACCCTCACCATACCATCTAAAACACATTTTCATTGACATTTTATTTCCTCCGAAAATTATATGTTGAAATATCTTTTGGCATTATTATAACAAATATCGCGGACAATTTTGTATAACTGTTCCTTGTCTGCAGGATACTCGCCGTTTTCAACCCATTCGCCGATAAGTGCGCATAGAATGCGGCGGAAATATTCGTGACGGGTATAGCTCAAAAAGCTTCTTGAATCGGTAAGCATACCGATAAAGTTTCCGAGCAAGGCAAGGTTTGCAAGGCTTATTAACTGGTCCTTCATTCCCTGCTTGTTATCATTGAACCACCAAGCGCTTCCATGCTGCAGCTTACCAGGAATTTCTGTTCCTTGGAAAGCACCGATAAGAGTATCTAAAAACTCGTTATCCGAAGCATCAAGGCTATAAAGAACAGTCTTCGGCAGGTTATCCTCTTTGTTCAGAGCGTCAAGCAGAAGCGCGAGCTTTCTTGAGCCGTTATCGGGGCCGATTATATCAAAGCCGGTATCTGCGCCTAAAAGCTCAAACATCTTTGAGTTGGGATTTCTCATACAATTATAATGTATCTGCATAACCCAATCGCGCTTTTTATATTCGGTTGCGCAGAAAATGATAAGCTCGGTCTTTAAAGCGTCTGCCTCCTTATCGGTTACCGCAATACCCGACAAGCCCTTTTTAATTATAGCATCAAGCGACGCTTCCTCGGCTCTGACAAATACCATTTTATCAAGTCCGTGGTCGCTGGCTTTGCAACCGTTTTCTGCAAAATGCTCGATTCTTAAAAGCAATGCCCGTTTTAAGGAAGCAAAGTCACAAATTTCAACTCCGCTGACGGTTGACAAGGTTTCAATATATTCCTTCCAGCCCTTTTTATCAATATTAAGCGCTTTATCGGGGCGGAACGAGGGCGCAACTATCGTTTTAAAGGATTTATCCTCGGCAATAAGCTTATGATACTCCAAAGAGTCAATCGGGTCATCGGTTGTGCCGATAAAAGCAACATTGCTCTTGTCTATTATACCCCTTGCGCTCATATTTCCTTCAGCAAGCTTTTTTGCTGCCAAAGTCCAGACCTCATCAGCGGTCTCAGGGTTAAGAACGCCGTCAAATCCAAAATAATTTTTGAGCTCCAAATGGCACCAATGGAACATCGGGTTTCCAATTGCTTTAGGCAAAACCTCTGCAAATTTTAAAAACTTTTCATAATCCGAAGCATCGCCCGTTATATAGCGCTCATCAACGCCGTTCGAGCGCATAAGGCGCCACTTATAATGGTCGCCGCCAAGCCAGACCTCTGTTATATTATTGAATCGTTTGTCCTCATATATTTCCTTGGGACTGACATGGCAATGGTAATCGATAATCGGCATATCCTCGGCCGCTTCAAAATAAAGTTTTTTGGCGGTTTTGGTGTTAAGCAGAAAATCCTTTGATAAAAATGCCATTATTTTCTCTCCTTTATATTATTGCTTCATTGTTTCGCGATACTCTTTTGGTGTTTTGCCTGTTTGTTTTTTAAATATTTTTGAAAAATACTGAACATCGACTATACCGCAATGGAGTGCTATTGTCTGTATCTGCAAATGTGTCGTCAGCAACAAGTGGGTTGCATGCTTGATTCTTTTTTCTCTTATATATTCTGAAACGGTTTTACCCGTTTCCTTTTTAAATACCGCCGATAAATATCCTGCGCTTATATTCTGGTTTTGTGCTAACGAGCTTAAGCTCAAATCTGCCGCAAGGTCAGAATCTATTAAAAGAATGGTTTCTCTGACTACCTTTGAATAATTCGCAACCGAGTGCTTACGGACAAGGCGGCAATACGATTTAAACATATCTCGCATCATCTCATTGCCTTCCTCGATGCTTGATATTTTTTCTATACGCGTTGCATATTCTGAAGATACTCTATCAAGGTATAGCGGATGCACTCCGCCCTTTTCTGCCGCTTTTCTCAGCAGAGTATTCATTATAATACCGTAGTTCTTGCGGTTGCGGATAGGGTCCTGCACACGTTTTTCAAAAGCCTGCTCAGAAAAAGCCGTTAACAAAAACGGCTCTTTTTGAATTTGCCCTAAGGTTACCGCATTCATCATTTCATTTTCGAATTTATATCTTGTTTCCATGGCCTTCATTGAAACAATAATATCATCAAGGCTATCATCGCTATGCGTTGGCTCATTTATGGGCGACGCGGGGTTTTTATACTCGGCACCGATATCAACTATCGCAAACGACGGCGTTGCCCACATATTTTCGCAGAATGTATAGAGCATAACAAAAACCGGGCTATCCTCATTTAAAACAGGAATGCTCATATAGTATTCCTCAAAGTAGCGCTGGCTTTTAGGGGATATGTTCAATTCCTCCCCCAGCTCCAGCAAACGCTTCTGGGATAACGGCTCGGACAAATACGGGCCCACAGAAAATATTATATCTGTTTTAGCCCCATAAAGCAACATATATTGATAGCATCTGCCGAAAGAATCGGTCATTTTATAGAGCATCTTGTGTTCAGGCTTATTAAGCGCCTCCCTTAAGGTTTTACCCTTAAAGGCTTCGGGAGTAAAAATGGGCACTACATCCTCACCAATCAGCGAGTTCATAGGCTCATCGGGCGAAATAAGCGCAGTTCTTATATGGCATTTTTTAAGAGTATCCGTTAAAAATTTTAATTCTTTTTCATAAAACATATAAAAGCGTTAACCGCCTTTTCGCTAAAATTTTTGCATTTATGGTAAATTTAAACAATAATACTAATCATCATTTGAATTATAGCACAACTTTTGTTTAATTACAATATATAAAAACTGCAAAATATTAAAATAATACAAAAATAGTTGAAAAAAATACTCACATTATTCAAATAAATATTTTATACTTAATTTAGCAAGATTCCAAGAGGGTTTTGCGCCCCCTTAAATATAATAAAGAAAAGAGGAAATCATTATGGCTAAAAAGCCCGTCAAGTTAGACGAAAAAGGCTACCCTAAGTTTGGCATGCTTGATAAAGTAGCTTATGCCGCAGGCGACTTCGGTTGCAACATGAGTTTCGGCCTTAAAGGCACAGTTCAGGCCTTCTGGCTCGTTTATATGATGTTAGAAACCGGTCTGCTCTCCATTCTTCTCCTTCTCGTTCAGATTTGGGACGCTGTTAACGACCCCATTATCGGAACAATAATAGACGCTGACAGAAGAAAATACAAAATGGGAAAATTCAAGACCTATATCTTTATAGGTGCTTGCGGCCTTATCGTAGGCGGCGCAGCAGTATTCCTTCCCTTCCCCAATTCAAGCACTGTCGTTAAAGCAACGCTCTTCATCATTGGCTACGTAATTTGGGACGCAGCTTACACAATGGCTAACGTTCCTTACGGCTCAATGCTTTCACTTGTTACCGAAGACCCCGGTGAGAGAGCTCAGCTTTCAACCTGGCGTTCAGTTGGTTCAATGGTTGGCGGTATGCTCCCCGGTATCATTCTTCCGATGATTATCTGGAAAGATGTATTTGATGCAAACGGCGAAAAGCTTGGCCAGGAGCTCCTTGGCGACCGCGTATTCTTCGCAGCGCTCCTTATGGGTGTTCTCGGCTTTATCGCTTTCTGGTTCATGATTAAAAAAATCACCATTCGCGTTGATGAGAACTCTGTTAAGACAAACGAAGCCAGCGAGAAGTTCAATGTATTCTCTGCATTCGGCAACTTCCTCAAGAACCGTCCCGCACTTGGCGCTACTATTGCTGCTATGGGTATGTTCCTTGGAATGCAGTCTGCTACAACGGCAAACTCCATTATGTTTGCGACATACTTCAAGCAGGCACAGCTTTCAGGTCTTGTTATGATGCTCGGCTTCTTACCTATGTTCTTGTTTATGCCCTTCATTAAGAAGATTGTTAACAAGTTCGGTAAGAAAGAGGCTTCTGTTGCCGGAACTATCGTTTCTATGGTAGGCGGCGTAGTAATGCTTATCTTCCCCATGGTTCCCTTTAAATTGGCTCTTCCCGTTTATATGGCAGGCCTTGTTTTCTTTGGTCTTGGAATGGGTGTTTACACCTGCGTATCCTGGGCATTGATGGCAGACGCTATCGATTACAACGAGTGGAAAACCGGAAAGCGCGAGGAAGGCACTGTTTATTCACTCCATTCCTTCTTCCGTAAGCTCTCTCAGGGCGTTGGCCCCTCTATTGTTCTTGCAATTATGGGTCTTCTCGGCTATGTTTCTGACCTCGGCACCACCGGTCAGGACCCGAAAGTTGCTTATGCAATGTGCTGGCTCGTTGCAGGTCTTTACCTCTTCAGCGCAGTTATGCAGTTCGTTGGTATCGGCCTTATCTACAACCTTGATAAGAAAACCCTTGCCAAGATGAACGATGAGTTCGCAGCAAGAAAGAATGCTTAATTTTTGAACTTTTGGGCGTCCGACAAAAACGCTCGGACGCCTTTTTCAAAATTTATTAAAACTTCACATTTACTAATATTCCTTATGTTATACTTAACTTAACCCTAATTTTTTAAACGGAGAGATTTTATGAGACAAATTATTAACTTGAATTCAAAATGGGCATTTTCCAAAATGGCAACCGAGGTTCCCAGCGCTATTGATAACAAATGGTGCTTTGTCAACCTGCCTCATTCCTGGAATGCTATCGACGGTCAGGACGGAGATAACGATTATTTCCGCGGAACTGCTTATTATGCAAAGACAATTGTTAAAAACGATTTCCCCGAAGCTGACCGCTACTATCTTGAAATTCGCGGCGCAAACTCTTCTGCCGATGTTTATTTGAACGGCAAGAACTTAGCCCACCACGACGGAGGATATTCAACCTTCAGAGTTGATATTACTGACTCTTTAGAGCCTATGAATATACTCGTTATCGCAGTTGATAACTCAGCTAACGACAAGGTTTATCCTCAGATGGCTGACTTCACCTTCTACGGCGGTATTTACAGAGATGTTAACCTTATCTGCGTTAGCGAATCTCACTTTGACCTTGACTACTACGGAGGCCCCGGTATTAAGGTTACCCCCGAAATCGAGGGCAAGAACGCCAATGTTGAGGTTGAGGTTTTCCTTTCTAACACTAAAATCGGCCAGAAGGTTCGTTACACCGTTTATGACAAGGACGAGAATGTTGTAGCCTCTAAGGAAACCGATGAAACAAAGGTTTCATTCGCAATAGAGAATGTTCATCTTTGGAACGGCAGAAAAGACCCCTATCTTTACTTCTGTGAAGCAGAACTTATCGAAAATGGCGAGGTTATTGATAATGTTTGCACCCGCTTCGGTTGCAGAACTTTTGAGATTGACCCCGAAAACGGCTTCATCTTAAACGGAGAGGAATATCCTCTCCATGGCGTATCTCGCCATCAGGATAAGTGGGGCAAGGGCAACGCTTTATCAAAAGAAGACCATGAGGAAGATATTGAACTTATCTGCGAGGTTGGCGCAACCACCGTTCGTCTTGCTCACTATCAGCATGACCAGTATTTCTATGACCTTTGTGATGAAAAAGGTCTTGTTGTCTGGGCTGAAATTCCCTATATTTCAAAGCATATGCCTGCAGGACGAGAGAATACTATTTCCCAGATGAAGGAACTTATCATTCAGAACTATAACCATCCTTCTATCGTTGTTTGGGGCCTTTCCAACGAAATCGGCATCGGCGGAAGCGATGAGGACCTGCTCGAAAACCATCGTATTCTGAACGATATGTGTCATGAAATGGACCCCACAAGAAAGACCACTATCGCCGTAGTTGCAATGTGCAGTATGGACGACCCCTACTTGCAGATTCCCGATGTTGTTGCCTATAACCACTACTTCGGTTGGTATGGCGGAGATACCAGTAAGAACGGTCCATGGTTCGATAAATTCCATAAAACGAATCCAAACATTCCCATCGGCTGCTCGGAATATGGTTGCGAGGCTCTTAATTGGCATACCTCAGCTCCTATGAGGGGTGATTATACCGAGGAATATCAGGCATATTACCATGAGGAGTTAATCAAGCAATTGTTTACCCGTAAGTACATTTGGGCAACACATGTTTGGAATATGTTTGACTTTGGTGCAGACGCCCGTAACGAAGGCGGCGAAAACGGCCAGAACCATAAGGGTCTTGTGACCTTTGACCGCAAGTATAAGAAGGACTCTTTCTATGCTTATAAGGCATGGTTATCCGATGAGCCGTTTGTTCATCTCTGCGGCAAGAGATACATTGACCGCGTTGAAGATGTTACTAAGGTTACCGTTTACTCCAACTTACCCGAGGTTGAGCTTTTTGCGAACGGCGTATCAGTAGGCAAGGTAAAGGCTGAAGACCACTTCTTCTACTTCGAAGTTAAAAACGAAGGCGAAACTAACCTTTGCGCTGTTGCAGGTGACTGTAAAGACTGTGGCGTTATCCGCAAGGTTGAAGTCTTTAACGAGGAATACCGCTTAAAAGAAAAGGGCGCTATCCTTAACTGGTTTAATGTTGATGCTCCCGAAGGTTACCTCTCTCTCAATGATACGCTGAGCGATGTCCTCAGCACCTTACAGGGCAAGATGCTCTTTATGGGTCTTGTCGGCAAGCTGATGGGCGGCAAAGGCAAGGGCAAGGATGGCAAAATAGAGGCTATGGGCTTTGAAGTAGGCCCCGAGATGTTGTCTATGATGGGCGGCTTCACCGTGCTTCGCCTATTTAATCTTATGGGCGGTATGATGGACGTTAAGTTCACTAAAGAAGAGCTTCTCGAGCTTAATGCAAAACTCAATAAAATCAAAAAACCCAAAAAGAAATAATTCTTGATTTAAACCCAAGGGCAATTTAATTTCCCTTGGGTTTTCTTTATACACTTAAAAGTTGACATTCTGCGTTAAAAGATATAAAATTAGTGTATATAATATTTATATGACATTTGGAGGTTTTGAGAGTGACTGTTACTGATGATATTAAGTATATCGGCGTTAACGACCACAAAATAGATTTATTTGAAGGCCAGTATATCGTTCCCAACGGTATGGCTTATAATTCCTACGCCATTATTGATGAGAAAATCGCAATTATGGATACCGTTGATGTTAACTTTACTCACGAATGGCTTGATAATATTGAGGATGCTTTGGGCGGCAGAAAGCCGGACTATCTTATAGTTCAGCATATGGAACCCGACCATTCTGCTAATATAACAAGCTTTGTCAAGGCTTATCCCGATGCTAAAATCGTTGCATCCGCAAAAGCATTCTCTATGATGAAAAACTTTTTCGGCACCGATTATGAGGATAACCGCATTATTGTTGGCGAGGGCGATACCCTCTCTTTAGGAAAACATACCCTTACCTTTGTAACAGCGCCAATGGTTCATTGGCCTGAGGTTATTGTTACCTATGATAGCTATGATAAGGTTCTTTTTTCGGCTGACGGCTTCGGTAAATTCGGAGCATTGGATGTTGAGGAAGGTTGGGCGTGCGAAGCAAGACGCTATTATTTCGGCATTGTTGGAAAATATGGCGCGCAGGTGCAGAGCTTGCTTAAAAAGGCCGCAGGTCTTGATATCGAAATCATTTGCCCTTTGCATGGTCCCGTTTTAAAGGAAAACTTGGGTTACTATATTAACCTTTATAATATTTGGTCTAGCTATGTGCCTGAGGAGGAAGGCATCGTTATTGCCTATACATCTATCTATGGCAACACCAAAAAAGCAGTTTTAAAGCTTGCCGAAAAATTAAAGGCAAACGGTTGCCCTAAGGTTGTTGTAAATGACCTTGCGCGTTGCGATATGGCAGAGGCAGTTGAGGATGCTTTCCGCTACAGCAAGCTTGTTCTTGCAACAACAACCTACAATTCCGAAATCTTCCCCTTTATGCGCGAGTTTATTGAACATTTGACAGAACGCAACTATTCTAACCGAACAGTTGGCATTGTTGAAAACGGCAGCTGGGCTCCCACCGCCGCAAAGGTTATGAAAACAATGCTCGAAGGCTGCAAAAATCTTACCTTTGCAGAAAACACTGTTAAAATTATGTCGGCTCTTAATGAGGAAAGCGCAAAATCGCTTGACGCTTTAGCCGATGAGCTCTGCCGTGAATATCTTGCTTCAAAAGACGATACCGCCAATAAAAATGACCTTACTGCTCTTTTTAATATCGGTTACGGTCTTTATGTTGTAACCTCTAATGACGGCAAAAAGGACAACGGTCTTATCGTTAACACCGTTTCGCAGATTACCAATTCTCCAAACAGAGTTGCCGTTGCAATAAATAAGGAGAACTATTCTCATCATATTATTAAACAAACAGGAAAAATGAATGTTAACTGCTTAACGGTTGACGCTCCTTTCTCTGTTTTTGAACAATTTGGCTTCAAAAGCGGCAGAAACACCGATAAGTTTGCTGATTGCCAGCCTCTGCGCTCTGATAACGGCCTTGTTTTCTTGCCGAGATATATAAACTCCTTTATGTCGTTAAAGGTTGAGCAGTATGTTGATTTGGATACTCACGGAATGTTTATCTGCTCTGTAACTGAAGCAAGAGTTTTATCCGACAAAGAAACTATGACCTATACCTATTATCAGAACAATGTTAAACCCAAGCCCGAAACCGAGGGCAAAAAAGGTTATGTTTGCAAAATCTGTGGTTACGTTTATGAGGGAGATTCGCTACCTGATGACTTTATATGCCCTCTTTGCAAACATGGAGCTGCCGATTTTGAGAAAATACAGTAAATGTCTTTCTAAAATATTTATGAGGGTGTGATTTTTTGGGTAAGGCAAAGCACTCTGTCGGCGTTAAGGTTACTGCTGCGGAAGAAATATTAACCTCTATGCCTAAAACCGATGTAAAGCTTGAAGTGCCTATAACTTCCGCCGAGGAAATACTTGCAGCAGATTGCTTTAATTATGAAAAGCATCTATATGAAACAATAACTCCGGCAGAAACATTATCACCAAGATGGACGATAAACACGCCTGGGCAATATTTCTTGACAGAAAGCTTGTTCAGAAAATTTCAGGACCTGACGGGCAGGTTCAGAACTTCCTGATTGGCTATGAAAACGGCCTCTCAGCCAGAAGAAATGAAACCCATTTCTCCCAAAAAGAGAATGATCCCATTTCACACAGAGTTATTTTTCAGCCCGAGCCGACCTTTATCAGCTATTCGTTTTTCTTTGGCTTCTTTGGTCAGACTATTGAGTCCATTTGCGACCGCTACATAGCATCTAACACCGAATGGAACATTTCAATCCGCCATCAGATACTTAAGGCTTTCAAGGATAAATACGGTTTTTCGTTCCCAAAAAACCCTTCCTTGGAGAGCACGATGTATGAGTATGCAGAGGCGCTTATTGAAAACATAATTGATATTCAGGCAAAGGTGGGTAAATAAATGAAGGGGGTTAGCATTACTGAGATTCTTGCTGTTTTGGTTTCCGCCGTCAGTGCCGTTTCGGTTGTTGTAATGAACGTTCAGCAAACCAAACGTGCAAGGCAGGAAAAGCAACAGGACAAGAAAAACTCCTGGTATCGCTCAGAGGTTATTTCCGCGGAAAAGATGAATGAGCACATTGAGGTTGAGCTCAGCGCCATTCTCAATAACGAAAAGTTGTCAAAATTCGAGATGTGCACCGAGCTTAACAATGCAATGCTTTCGTTCTTCTATCGTTCGGTAAACTATATGGCATTCTTTAACCTTAAAAAATACAATTCGCTTAAATTAAAAATAATGTCAGAGGTTGACAATATTATGTATTCTGTACTTATTGAGGAGGGTGCGCTAACACCCGAAAAAGCCGAAAAAATTCTCGAAATCTACAGAATTAAGCTTATCTATCTTTTCTATGATTACGAAATGAGTATTGAATAGTAGGGAGAAATACAAATGAAAACCTTTGTTTATAAATTTAAAATTTCTGATGTTATCGAAACCTATAAAAAAAGAATAAGAGAAAGCTCGGATAAGGATACCTATACCACCGCTGTTTATGAGCCTAATGCCAAGAAAAAGTCTGATAAAAACGGCAGAACTGTTTTTGTTAACCTTGACCCTTTGGTGGGTAGCCTTATTAAGAAGGACGATATTAAAACAGGTTATGTTATCTGCGCTTCTGACCACACCACTTCAGGCGTTTATGTAAACCATTTTGAGACCGGCGTTATGGATGACCTTAACACATATCTTACAAAGGAGCATCCTTTTACTCCCAACAAGTATCTTCACAACATCTGGGACCATACCTTCTTGAATGCCGATGCGCATTTAAAAGCAATGGATGTTGGAAAGAGCGCATCTGTTCTTATAATTGACGGGAAATTGCAGCTTGGTAAGTTTGAGGACATCGTTTACGCTGAGTTTGACTACCGTCCCGACAAAACATTTACAGTGGCATTATTTGGAGAAGAAGCATGAAAAACAAGTTAGTCATTTTCGATTTCGACGGCACTATTGTCGATTCGATGTGGGCTTGGGATGAGCTGGGCAGCGATACCTTACGCGAAATGGGCCTTCCTTCCCTCGAAAATTATGATAAGGTCATCAGAACTATGAGCGTTCCTGACTTTTCGGTTTACTTATCCGAAAAATATAAGGAATTGGGCACCGCAGAACAGCTCATGGCAAAATGGCACGAGAAAATGGTTTATAACTACTGCAACCGCATTTCATTGAAAGGAGGAATTATAGAGTTTTTAGACTATTTAAAGCAAACGGGGCATACTTTGCATCTTGCCTCGGCAACTCATTTTAAGGTTTTAAGCCGCGCCGTTGAGCATTTTGGTCTTGATAAGTATTTTGATTTTGTCATTACCGAAGAAATCGTTGGCATATCTAAAAGAGATCCCGAGATTTACAAACTTTGTATGAAAAAAGCAGGTAGCACCCCAAAGACAACATTTTTGTTTGAGGATGCTAACCACGCCGTTAAAACCGCAAAGAAGTTGGGTATAAATGTTTGTGCCTTAAGCGATGCCTCTATGGCTGAGCATATTGACGAGGTTAAGGCAAATTCTGACCTTTATGTTGATGATTTTTGCGACCTTGAGCTGCTTAAAAAATTTATTGGTTGATCCGACAAAATGCGGCATATTTCTTTGTCAAAAAATAATAAAACAATATTTTGTTAAAAATCTTAATTTGTTGGTTGAAAAACCACCATATATTGTATTATAATACAAACAACGCAATAAAGCGCTTATGTAACTGACGGATATGCGACTTGACGCAGGGGGAATATAAGCGTTATTCGGCCGACCGTCTGGGCAAATCAGTTACAAAAAACTGATTTGCTTTTTTCTTTGTTTTGAAGGGAGAGATATGGATGAAACACGAAAACTGGAACGGCTTTAAAGAAGGACTCTGGCAGGACAATATTGATGTCAGAGATTTTATACAGGAAAATTATACCGAATATAAGGGCGATGATTCGTTTTTAGCAGGCTCAACCGAGCGCACAGATGCTGTTATGAAAGAGGTTAAAAACCTCTTTGCAATAGAAAGGCAGTTTGGCGGCGTTTTGGATATTGATACTGCAACGGTTTCTTCTCTTACAACCTTTTCACCGGGTTATATAGATAAGGACAACGAAATAATTGTTGGTATGCAGACTAACCGTCCCTTAAAGCGCGCAGTAAGCCCATTTGGCGGTATCAGAATGGCTCGCCAGGCCTGCGAGGCTTACGGATATAAGCTTTCTGAAACCATTGAAGATGAATTCCGCTATCGCACCACCCATAATGACGGTGTTTTCAGAGCCTATACCGATGAAATGAGAGCGGCAAGAAAATGCCATGTTATAACCGGTCTTCCCGATGCTTATGGCAGAGGCAGAATTATCGGCGACTATCGAAGAGTGGCTCTTTACGGTGTGGACAGGCTTATCGAAGAAAAGCAGAAGGACAGAAAAGCTTTGGCATCTCAGGTTTTTGATTCCGATGCTATCCGCCTTTATGAAGAGCTTTCGAAGCAGATAAACTTCCTTGGTCTTTTAAAGGAAATGGCATCAATGTATGGCTTTGATATAAGCGGACCTGCAAAGAATGCCAAAGAGGCTATTCAGTGGACCTATTTTGCATATTTGGGCGCTATTAAAGAACAGAACGGCGCTGCTATGTCTTTAGGCCGCGTTTCAACCTTCTTTGATATTTATATCGAGCGCGATATTAAAAACGGCGTGCTTACTGAACAATCGGCACAGGAGCTTATTGATGATTTTGTTATCAAGCTCCGCATTGCTCGTCACTTAAGAACCCCTGAATATAACGAGCTTTTCGGCGGCGACCCGATGTGGATAACCGAGGCGGTTGGCGGTATGGGTGAGGACGGCAGAACTCTTGTTACAAAGAGCAGCTTCCGTATTCTTAACACGCTTTATACCCTTGGCTCGTCTCCTGAGCCCAACCTT
Source organism: uncultured Oscillospiraceae bacterium (assembly GCA_949295415.1). Classification (GTDB taxonomy): domain Bacteria; phylum Bacillota; class Clostridia; order Oscillospirales; family Acutalibacteraceae; genus UMGS172. The sequence continues at coordinate 5,720 of CASFLA010000068.1, read as the reverse complement.
ACTATTCTTTGGTCGAAAAAGCTTCCTGAAAACTTCAAAAAATTCTGCGCAAAGGTTTCTAAGGATACCGATTCCATTCAATATGAAAACGATGACCTTATGCGCCCCATTTACGGCGACGATTATGCCATTGCCTGCTGCGTTTCAGCTATGAAAATCGGCAAGCAGATGCAGTTCTTTGGCGCAAGATGCAACCTTGCAAAGCTTTTGCTTATTGCCATCAACGGCGGCTATGATGCAACAAGCGGTATGCATATCGGTCCTCAGATGGAGGTCCTTACAGGCGATAAATTAGATTATGATACCGTTATGGAGCGCTATAACATTTATATTGCATGGCTTTCCAAGCTCTATGTAAACACTATGAATGTTATCCATTATATGCACGATAAATACTGCTACGAAAAAATTCAGATGGCTCTGCATGATACAAACGTTGAGCGTCTTATGGCTTTTGGTATTGCAGGTCTTTCGGTTGTTGCTGATTCATTAAGCGCAATAAAATACGCAAATGTTAAGCCGTTAAGAAATGATGAGGGCTATATAACTGAGTTTGAAACAACAGGTTCATTCCCGAAATACGGCAACGATGATGACCGCGTTGACTTTATTGCCAAGGATATGACCCATAAGTTTATTTTGGAGCTTCGCAAGACCCCTGCATACCGTGATGCAGTTCATACCCTCTCGGTTCTTACCATAACGTCTAATGTTATGTATGGCAAGCATACCGGCGCAACACCTGACGGCAGAAAAGCCTCCGAGCCCTTTGCCCCCGGCGCCAACCCGATGCATAACCGCGAGGAAAACGGTGCTTTGGCATCATTAAACTCGGTTGCAAAAATCAGTTATGACGATTGCCGCGACGGTATTTCAAACACCTTCTCGATTACTCCCGAAGCACTGGGAAAAACCGATAAAGAAAGAATTGATAACCTCGTTTCAATCTTAGATGGATATTTTGCAAAAAAGGCGCATCATATAAATGTTAACGTTCTCAACAGAGAAACGCTTATAAAGGCTTATGAAAATCCTGACGATTATCCCAACTTAACCATTCGCGTTTCGGGATATGCCGTTAATTTCAATAAGCTTTCCCGCGAGCAGCAGCGCGAGGTTATAAGCAGAACCTTCCACGAAGCAATATGACCGAAAATATTTTAAAGGGTCGGGTCCATTCAATTCAGAGCCTTGGCGCTGTTGATGGACCCGGCGTCCGTTTTGTAGTGTTTATGCAAGGGTGTCCCCTGCATTGCGGCTGCTGCCATAACCCTGACACTTGGGATTTTCCAGGCGGCGAGGAATTTTCTGCAGAGGAAATTGTGAAAAAAGCGGAACGCTACAAGGAATATTTTGGGGCAGAGGGTGGCATAACAGTTTCAGGCGGTGAACCGCTTTTGCAGGCAGAATTTGTTCGAAAACTGTTTTCCCTTTGCAAAGAAAAAGGCATAAACACCTGCCTTGATACCTCGGGCTGTATTTTAAACGAGCAGGTTAAAAAACTGCTGTCAGTTACCGATCACGTTTTGCTCGACATCAAATATACCTCAAGCGAGCAATACGAAAATTTTGTAGGTTGCGATTATGGCAAGGTTTTAGGGTTTTTGGATTATCTTGATAACGCTAAAATACCCACAACGCTCAGGCAGGTTATTATCCCGACGCTCAATAACACGAGCGACAACATATTAAGGCTGAAAGAAATTGCAAAGGCTCATAAAGCGGTTGATAAAATCGAGCTTTTGCCATTTAAAAAATTATGCCGGATGAAATATGATAAAATGGGAATTGATTTTCCGTTTAAAAACATTCCCGAACCCTCGGCGCTCGAAATTAAAGAGCTTGAAGCCCTATTAGATTGACTTAAGAGAGGAAATTCTATGGTTAAAACCGATTCTGCTTTACTGAACAGAGTGTTTGAAATATTTAAGGAGCTTACTTTAATTCCTCATGGCTCGGGCAATATGGATGGTATTGCTGAATATGTTCAAACTTTCGCAAAAAATATTGGCCTTAAGGTTATTCGCGATGAGGCAAACAATGTTGTGATTTTTAAATCCGCAACTAAAGGCTATGAAAACGCCGATGCCGTAATTTTGCAGGGTCATCTTGATATGGTTTGCCAGGCTAAAGCCGATTATGGTATAGACTTTCTAAAAGACGGGTTGGAAATTTATGTTGATGGCGATTTTATAAAAGCAAGGAGCACCTCGCTCGGCGCCGATAACGGTATTGCGGTTGCGTATGTTTTGGCAATCTTAGAGAGCGACGAGGTTCCACACCCCAAAATTGAAGCGGTTTTTACCACCGATGAGGAAATAGGTATGATTGGCGCAGGAAAGCTTGATATTTCGGCTCTGACCGCCAAAAAAATGATAAATCTCGACTCTGAGGAGGACGATACCTTAACCGTTTCATGCGCAGGCGGCTCGGAGCTTTTATGCATTTTAAACGGCGAGAAAAAAATTGTTGGCGGTAGCACTGTTACCGTTACATTAGACGGTTTATTAGGCGGCCATTCGGGCGTTGAAATCGATAAAGGCAGAACAAACTCCAATATTCTCGCAGGAAAGCTCTTAAAGGCATTGGAAAACGAGGAGTTTTCCTTAATATCAGTTGACGGCGGCGATAAATCCAACGCTATTACCAACAGAACAACCGTTGTTCTCTATTCAGATTTCCCGGACGCCTTAAAAGCATCGACAGAAAAGATTCTCTCCTTATATAAATCAGAAATTGCCAAAACCGAGCCCGGTTTTTTCTATTCGGTTAAAATAAAAAAAGCAGAAAAAATCGAAATTTTTTCTCAAGAGCTCAAAAACAGAGTTATTAGCTTCCTTTTAAATACTCCTAATGGCGTTATTAAAATGAGCGATGAGGTTGCGGGACTTGTTGAAACCTCATTGAATCTCGGAATCCTCGTTACAGAAAACAACTCTGTTCGCGCTCAGTTTAGCTTGAGAAGTAATAAAGCAGCATCCTTATCACTCCTGGAAAGCAATCTTTCTGACTTTTGCAAGGCTTTGAACGGCGAGGTTAAAACCTTTGGCCATTATCCTCCCTGGGAATTTAAAACAGACTCTGCATTGCAGGAGCTATATAAACAATGCTACGAGGCTTTAAACGGCGAAAAGCCTAAGGTTGAGGCACTCCACGCAGGGCTTGAATGCTCGGTCTTCGCCTCAAAAATCAAAGATCTTGATTGCATTGCGATGGGTCCCTCGCTTTTTGATGTTCATACCTACAACGAAAAACTCTGTATTTCGTCCGCAAAAAAGACATTTTTACTACTTTTGGATATTTTAAAGAAAAGCAACTCATAATGAGTTGCTTTTCTTTTTAAAATATTGTATAATGGCTAAGTTAAAAGTTAATCTTTCAATAAAAAAACAGTAAGGAGTTATTATGGAAAGCAAAAATAATTTTAAACCCTATATTCCTGCCGAAAAAATAACCCCCGAATTGACCGTAACATCTGTTGTTATGGGTATTCTTCTGGCGGTTATCTTCGGTGCCGCGAACGCCTATCTTGGCCTTCGCGTCGGTATGACCGTTTCGGCTTCTATTCCCGCCGCGGTTATTTCAATGGGTGTTATCCGCCTTCTTATGCGCAAGAATTCAATTTTGGAGTCCAATATCGTTCAAACAATTGGCTCTGCAGGCGAATCCCTGGCAGCAGGCGCTATTTTCACCCTTCCCGCATTTTTCCTCTGGGCAAGCGAGGGAATTATGGACAAGCCCGATATCGTAACCATTACCATTATCGCACTTTTGGGCGGCTTGCTCGGCGTATTTTTTATGATTCCGCTTCGTAATGCGTTGATTGTCCGTGAGCACGGCATTCTCCCCTATCCTGAGGGACAGGCTTGTGCCGAGGTTATGCTCGCAGGCGAAGAGGGCGGCTCTAAAGCAAGCGGCGTTTTTGCCGGTATGGGCTTTGCCGCAATTTTCAAGTTTATTATTGACGGCCTTAAATTGGTTCCCAGTGAGGTTAATTATGAGGATCCCCGCCTTTATCCCGGCGCTATCGGAACTCAGGTTTACCCTGCAGTTATGAGCGTTGGCTATATCTGCGGACCGAGAATTTCCTCTTATATGTTTGCCGGCGGCGTGCTTAACTGGTGCGTGCTTATTCCTATTTTTGTGCTCTTTGGCGGCGGATATATTTCCGAGGCCTTGGCAGGCGGCGCTTCGGTTGCCGAGATATTTGAAGCCGGCGGTGCTGCCGCAATCTGGAGTAAATACACCCGCTATATCGGCGCAGGTGCATTGGCAGCCGGCGGTATTATCAGCCTTATCAAAAACCTTCCCCTTATTGCAACCACCTTTGTTGGTGCATTAAAGGGTTTCTCGGTTTCCGGCGGCGGTCAGGTCCGCACCGAAAAAGATATCAACATTAAAATAGTTCTTATTGCCATCCTTGCGCTTACCCTTGCAGTATGGCTCGTTCCCGCAATTCCCATTTCACTCGTTGGCGCTATTATAGTTGTTATTTTCGGCTTCTTCTTTGCAACCGTTTCTTCAAGAATGGTCGGCATTGTCGGCAGTAGTAACAACCCCGTTTCAGGAATGGCGATTGCAACCCTCCTCGTTGCAACCCTTATACTTAAGCTTACAGGTGAGGCTGGGGCAGCGGGTATGCAGGCCGCAATTGCTATTGGCACAATCATCTGCATTGTTGCCGCTATTGCAGGCGATACCTCTCAGGACCTCAAAACAGGCTACCTCTTGGGAGCAACACCAAAAAAACAGCAGATTGGCGAAATTTTAGGCGTTGTTGCTTCAGCGTTCGCTATCGGCGCAACCCTTTATCTTCTCGATTCTGCTTGGGGCTTTGGCTCTGAAGAACTTGCTGCACCTCAGGCAACCATGATGAAAATGGTTATCGAAGGTATTATGGATGGAAATCTTCCTTGGGGTCTTATCCTTATCGGCATATTTATAGCTATTGTTGTTGAGCTTGTCGGTATTCCCGTTCTTCCCTTTGCAATCGGCGTTTATCTCCCTGTTCAGCTCAATGCTTGTATTATGGTCGGTGGTATCGTTCGTTGGTTCTTTGATAAAATCAAGAACGAGGAGCAAAAGAAGACCTCGGTTAACAACGGCGTTCTCTTCTGCTCAGGTATGATTGCAGGTGAGGGTCTTGTTGGAATACTTCTCGCAGTATTCGCTATCTTCGGAATTGACAAGGTTATTAACCTTTCAAAGTATATTAACCTTCCCGCACCTCTTGCAAACCTTTCGGGTCTGTTCGTTTTCGCCCTCGTTATTTTGACTCTCGTTCTTTTCACCTACAAAAAGAACCGCAAGGCTTAAAATTATGAAGAAAAAGAAACTCCCGGCAAATTTTCTCGATAAAATCCCTGAGCGAAATAAAGAACTACAGTGGACTACCGATGAAAAAGAACTTGTAACCTTACATATTGAAAATAAGGGTTTTTTCAATATCTTGGCCCAGAAGCTCTTTAAAAAACCTAAAATCAGTTATGTTCATCTCGATGAACTGGGCAGTTTTGTCTGGCCGATTATTGACGGGGAAAAGGATATAACAACTTTGGGTGTTCTGGTTAAAGAGAAATTCGGCGATAAAGCTGAGCCGCTTTATCCAAGGCTTGCGAAATTTTTTCAAATTCTCGAAAGCTACGGTTTTGTTGCCATAAAATAAACTAAATACCACACCTTTGTTCTTGAAAAGAGAAATAATGTGCCCCCTGTCAAGT
>CASFLA010000067.1 GCA_949295415.1 uncultured Oscillospiraceae bacterium | reverse complement strand
CTGATTGCTCATTTAATTGCCGCAAATCAGAAGCTTATGAAAAGCTTTAAATTCGGCTTTTTATTCCTTTTATCGCTTATCGGCGTAATTTGCATGCTTGTTGTTTTAGAGCCGCATCTTTCTGCAACAATTCTCATTTTTACAATCGGAATTGTTATGATGTTTGTTGGTGGAACAAAATTAAGCCATCTTTCAATTATCGGAATAATTGGCGCAGGCGGTGCTATCGCTTTGCTTAGCGGTGTTATAAAATATGCAGAGGATAGAATAACCTTCTGGCTTGACCCCTGGGCAGCACCAAGAGGTGAGGGATACCAGACTATTCAGTCGCTTTTAGCGGTTGGAACCGGCGGACTTTGGGGCAAAGGCCTCGGTCAGTCAAGACAAAAATATCTTTGGGTTCCCGAACCGCATAATGATTTTATTTTTTCAATAGTTTGTGAGGAATTGGGCCTTATTGGCGCACTTATTATAATTCTTCTTTTCTGCTTTTTGATGTGGAGAGGCTTTGTGATTGCTATGAGAGCGCCCGATAAATTCGGCTCGCTTTTGGCACTCGGACTTACCTTCCAGGTAGGACTTCAAATGGCCCTTAATGTTTTAGTTGTGACCAATACAATACCTAATACCGGTATTAGCCTTCCGTTCTTCAGCTATGGCGGAACATCCCTCGTAATATTACTGCTTGAAATGGGAGTCATATTGTCAATCTCGAGAATGAGTAATAAAAAGGAAACGCTTTGAGGTGTAAATAGATGCATATAGTTTTTGCAGGCGGCGGAACTGCCGGCCATATAAACCCCGCAATAGCAGTTGCAGGGTATTTTAAAAGAATATATCCCGATTGCAGAATAAGCTTTATTGGCACCAAGAAGGGTCTTGAGAGCCGCCTTGTTCCCAATAGCGGCTATGATTTTTATACAATTGATGTTGCAGGCTTTCAGCGCTCGTTGTCGGTTAAAAATATTTTTAAAAACATCAGTGCAGTATGCAAGGTTTTCACTTCATCAATTGCATCAAGGAAGCTGCTTAAACAATTGGCACCCGATTATGTTATCGGAACGGGCGGATATGTTTGCGGTCCGGTATTAAGAGAAGCGGCAAAATTAGGTATAAAAACAGCCGTTCATGAGGCCAATTCTTTCCCCGGTGTAACAATAAAAATGCTGGCATCGGTTGTTGATAAGGTAATGGTTGTTAACGAGGATGCGGCAAACAGATTAAACTGTAAAAACCCCCCCGTTATAACCGGAAATCCCATTAGAAGTGCGTTGACCTCATTAACTAAAACTGAGGCAAGAAAAAAACTTGGTATTCCTATGAATGCTAATGTTGTTCTGTCCTTTGGCGGTAGCCTTGGAGCAAGAGCGCTAAATGAGGCTATGCTCGAGGTTATTAAGTGGAATATGGATAATAATAAATACTATATTCTGCATTCAACAGGCAAGTTCGGTTATGAAGCTTTCTTAAAAAGACTTGGCGAGATTGGTCATAATTCGCTTGACCCTAAAAATCAGGTTTTTGAGTATATTGATAATATGGATGTTATGCTTGCTGCTGCTGATATCGTTATCGGTCGCGCAGGGGCAATGACTATAAACGAATTACAGGTTTGCGGAAAGGCGTCTATTCTTATTCCGTCGCCCTATGTTGCTGAAAATCATCAGTATTATAATGCTTTAACGCTTAAAAATATCGGTGCTGCCGATTTAATCGAGGAAAAAGATTTAAGCGGTGGTGCATTATTGAATATTTTAGGCGAGCTTTTCGCTGATAAAAAGGTTATCAGAGAAATGGCGAAAAAAGCAAAGGAATCGGCTGTAAATGATGCCGACCGCCGAATTGCAGAATGTGTTTTAAACATTTAAATTAGCATTTTTTTGAGTTTAACATAGTATGTATCGAGGTGCATACTATGTCCTGCTTTAAGGTTAATCATATAAATAAATTAAAAGGAAGCATATGGCTTCCGGGCGCTAAAAACAGCGTTTTACCCTTACTTGCCGCAACATTTCTTTCGGAGGGTGTCAGTGTTCTACATAATTGTCCGATGCTTTCCGATGTTTTGATTTCTATAAAAATATTGGAACATTTGGGTTGCAGGTGTGAAGTGTCGGGTAATACCGTGACCGTTCATTCCGAAGGGTGCTATGGTGATGATATACCCGAGTATCTGATGAGGGAAATGCGCTCGTCAATTGTATTTATGGGCGCAGTTGCAGCTAAAAGCGGAACTGCATCAATGAGTCTGCCCGGTGGTTGCGAATTAGGACCAAGACCCATTGATCTGCACTTAGATGCTTTTGAAAGACTAGGCTCAGAAATAGAATGTATTGGTGGAAAAATCATTTGCAGAATGCCAAACGGTGCCGTAGGAACTGAAATACATCTTTCATTTCCAAGTGTTGGTGCAACCGAAAATATAATTCTTGCAACTGCAACAGGTAACGGCACAACCGTTATTACCAATGCCGCTCGTGAGCCCGAAATTGCCGATTTGTGCGATTTTTTGAAACTTTGCGGCGCTAAAATAGAGGGCGCAGGAACAGATAGAATAACAATCATCGGCGTTAAAAAATTAAAAGGTGCAGAATATACTGTTATGCCTGATAGAATAGTTGCCGCAACATATCTTTGTGCAACGGCGGCTTGTTCCGGTAAGGTTCAGCTTAAAGGCGCTAACCCAAATCATTTATTGCCGATTATAAGCACTCTTAAGGATACAGGTTGCGAAATAGAAACTACGGACTCAACTGTTAGTATAAGCTCAAGCGGTAAATTAGAGGCTTTCGGTTCTATTTCAACCCAGCCTTATCCCGGTTTTCCTACCGATGCCGGACCGCTCGCGGTAGCATTAGCAACCGTTCTTTTTGGAACAAGCATTTTTATTGAAAACATATTTGATAGCCGATTTAAGTATATTGATGAACTGCGTCGGCTTGGTGCATCAATAAAGACGGTTGGAAGAGTTGCTATAATAAGCGGTGTTAAAAAGCTACACTCAGCTGAGGTTGTTGCAATGGATTTAAGAGGTGGCGCGGCGCTTGTTATGGCGGCCATGAAGGCTGAGGGGACTTCCTTAGTGAAAAATGTTCATTACATTGACCGAGGTTATTATAAATTAGAGGACGGATTAAATCTGCTTGGTGCAGATATAATAAGGATAGATTAAAATTCGAGGAGTTTTAAAATGAAGGTAGAATACGATAAGCAATCAAAGCCTAAATCTACCAAAAAGAATACTAAAAGGAAGCGCCGAAAGGCTTTAAGACCGGCGTTCTTTGTTATACTTTCTTTGTTTGTAATTTCGGTTCTCACAGTTTTGTCGCTAACGGTGTTTTTTGAAGTTGAGAGAGTCAATGTTTCGGGCGAGAGTATATACAGTCAGGAAGCTGTGATAAATAGCGCCGGTATTAAAGATGGGCATAACCTTTTGAGGTTAAATAATAATAAGATTTCCGATAAATTAGAAAAAGGCTTACCATATATTAAGGAAGCTGTTGTTACTAAAGCTTTTCCGAATGCAGTTAATATCAATATAGTTCCTGTAGTTGAGTTTGCAGTTATTGAGACTAACGGGAAGTTAGTTACTGTTGATGAAAAATTTAAGGCACTCTCAATCGAAGACAATAGAAGAGAAGACCTTATTTTTATTAAAGGTGTAAGTGCCAACAGTGTTGTTTTAGGTGAAACGGTGACAATTACCGATAGAGAACAACAAAATATTTTAACTGAATTGATTAAACTTGCAAACGATTCTGAGCTAAGGGTTACCGCTTTTGATGTTACAAGCACAGTTGCCGTTTCGGCGCTGCTTGAGGACAAAATATATGTTAGTTTTGGCAGTAGAAATTATTTACAAAACAAGATAAATCACCTAAAAGCGATGCTCCCTACCGTTAATAAAGATATTGAATCAAAAATATATTTAGAATCCTGGACACTTGAAAATAAGAAAACAAGCGTCATTTACGAGGAAATTACTCAACATATCGCGCATTTTTATGGAAATTTAGAAAAAAATAACTAAATATGGCGTATTTTTAATAAATTTAGTAAAATATTCTTGCATTTTATATATTGGTATGATAGAATTATCACGGCAATATATGTATATATAGCAACTGATGTAAAAGATTGAGAGGATGATAAAAATGGCATTCGAAATTGATAAAGAAACTGCTGATGTTGTTCAAATCAAAGTAGTCGGTGTTGGCGGCGGCGGCGGTAACGCTGTTAACCGCATGGTTGATTCCGGCGTAAAGGGTGTTGAGTTCTTAGCTATCAACACTGATAAGGCTGCTTTATTGCTTTCTAAATCAAATCATAAGATTCAGATTGGTGAGAAGCTTACCAGAGGTCAGGGCGCAGGCGCCAGCCCCGATAAGGGTGAAAATGCTGCTCAAGAGTCTAAAGACGAAATCGCAGCAGCGCTTCGCAATGCAGATATGGTATTTATCGCTGCAGGTATGGGCGGCGGCACCGGAACCGGCGCAGCTCCCGTTGTTGCTCAGATTGCTAAAGAGCTTGGCATTTTAACTGTTGGTATCGTAACCAAGCCTTTCGCATTTGAAGGTAACAGAAGAATGAAGCAGGCTGAGCAGGGCATCGAAGCTCTTCGCGAGCATGTAGATAGCTTAATCGTTATCCCTAATGAGAGACTTAAACTTGTTTCTCAGGAGAAGATTACTCTTAAGAATGCATTTGATATCGCTGATGATGTTCTCCGTCAGGGCGTTCAGAGTATTTCAGAGCTTATCAATGTTACCGCAATGGTTAACCTTGACTTTGCTGATGTTACCGCAGTTATGAAGGATGCAGGCTATGCTCATATGGGCGTTGGCAAGGCAACAGGCCGTGATAAAGCAGAGGCAGCAGCTCAGGCTGCAGTTTCCAGCCCGCTTATCGAGACCACTATGGAAAATGCTCGTGGTGTTATCATTAGCATTACCGGTTCTATGGATATCGGTCTTGAAGAGGTTGAGCAGGCTTCTACCATCATCTCCAATATGGCTCATCCCGACGCAACTATTATCTGGGGTGCTCAGCTTGATGAGACTCTTGATGATGAAATGCGCATTACCGTTGTTGCAACCGGTCTCGGCGATGACAAGAAGGATAATGCAGCAGAAGATATTCTCAGCACCATTTCTTCAGCAAATGTTGATGACGATGAGTATATTTCAGTTCTCGATGTTCTTAAATAATTTAGTAAAATTTAAGACCCCGTGCTTGCACGGGGTCTTTTTTTTATCTTCTTAAAATTATTAGAAAAACAATCCGGGAATAAAATAGCTTAAGATTGACATTATAATTCCTGCAGTTATAACTCCTAAAAAAATAATGGGAAATGAGCGCTTCATTCTGATATCAAGCATTGTTGCGGCAAGTGCGCCCATCCAAGCGCCTGTTCCGGGCAAGGGTATAGCAACAAAGGAATAAAGTCCTATAAATCTACCTTTATTTATAAGGCTTCCTTTTTCGCCGGCTTTTTGCTCTAGTTTAGGAATAATGGTTCTAAAAAGCGGCCATTTTCTCAAAACCTTGAATATTTGCTTAATGAATAGCAGAATAAAAGGAATGGGAAGCATGTTGCCTATAACGCAAATTGGTAATGCGATATGCAATTTAACACCTAACAGAGATGCTGCAATTAAGCCACCGCGCAGTTCCAAAATCGGCATTAAAGAAATAATGAAAATTATTAGCTCTTTGGGAAGATTCCCGAGCGCTTCAACAAATGCTTCAATCATAAAATTACCTCTTAATTCTTAATAATAGTAGTTCCTGGGAAGAAATGCAATAATATTTTCTCATAATCCCAACCGTTATTCGCATAGCTTCTTGCGCCGTATTGACTAAGACCAACGCCATGCCCCCAACCCTTGCAGACGATGGTAAACGTATCGTCGCTTTCGTTGTAGGTAACGGTGTATGCTGATGAGCGAAGACCTTGTTTATTTGAGCTTGAATAGTAACCGAAAAGCTTGGTTCTTAAATGCTGGCCCTGAAAATCGGTTCCGCCTATCATTACGCGAACGCAGTAAAGATTATTACTGTCATAAATTCTCGGAACTATCCATTCGGATTTCGGCATATTGCTAACATCAATACCTAACTTATTTTTAATAAGGTCTTTAACTGTTTCTGAAGTATAGGTTGTAGTTGTCATAAAACCTGATACCGACTCATCTACCGAGCAATCAACGCTTTGCAGATAGGGAATAGGCTCGGTGTTTTGCCAGTTGTTATACTGCCATATATGCTGGTTACTTGCAGTTTTGCCTGCAGAGCAAGCATGATAGTTGGTTGCGGCGATTTTACTGTCGTGTATAACAAGATTACCTTTAACCGCGGCAACTGCCTCAATTGCTCTTGCCTTTGCAGTCTTCATAGGTATTGAGGGGTTTTTACCGGTGTTTGCACCGTTGCATATTAACCAGTTATATGCAGTTACTGCCTGTGCCTTTAAAGCCTCTATAGGATAATGTGAACCCATTTCGGCTTCTATAGTCATAGCAACAATTTCTGATGCAGTTCCGGTAATTGTTTTATCGCCGTTTGTGACAGTTAAGTTTAAATCCCAAGTAAGAACAGGATCGACAGTAGGCTTTGGAGGTGTAGATGAAACTGCCGATGAAACGGCCGACGAAGCTACTGTTGATTCTGCTTTTGAAACTGTTGAGGAAGCGGTTGAACTGACAGTTGTGCTGATTTTAGAAGAAGTATTAGCAACCGAGCTTGTTTTAGAAGTTGTCGGAGCTTTTGACGAATGATCGGTTGTTGACGAGGGTTTAGAAGAAACGGTGGGAATAACAATGTTTGTATTTCCCGGATTTTGAACTTCATTTTCGGGTTCATTTTCGGCTTCGTCAGTTTTATCAACAAAGCTAACATTCGAGTCATTCTCGCCTAAAATTATATCGGTGTCGGGTGTGCTTGAAATATCGTTATCGTTATTAGAAAATGAATTATCAAGCGTTGCAACAACTATATACTGCTCGCTATCCTTAATGCCGATAAGCATTAAAATGGGATTTCTATGGTCGGGCGTTGTATAGTTGTTAATCAGTGAGAGGGAAGAAAGCTTGTTTAAATATTCAGTATAGCTTTCGCCAATATTCAAGTAGTCGAAATCGCCTGCGAGCGTCCTTGTAAACGCTGAAAAAACATTCCATATATAACTTTTGTCCTGACTTTTCAAAACAAAATAAGAGGTATTTAATGCTTTATCAGCATTAAAGAATTGTAAGAGAGGAGAGAATGCCGCATTATCATTAGCCGAACCATAAATAATAAGATTTTCATCCTCAGAATCCTCTAGAACAACCGAGTTATTATCAGAATAGCTATTGCTTGGTGCAGTATTTATAGCTGCTTCTAAATCACCACCAGCCTCAATAACGGGCAGATTTATACTGTTATTATCGGAATTAAGCCAAAACTTAATATTTGGGTTAAGCACTCTGAGCTTTGAAAATAATATCGAAGGATTATCTAAACGATGCTGATTATAAATTTCCGTGCAAGCCTCATAGAAGCCTAATTGAACAGGTTCTTTTTCTTTGTATAAAGTAAAGTAACCAAATACAACGCTTAAAATAACCGCGACCGAAAGAATAATGCATAATACGCGTATATAACGCGACTGAGGCCTTGTTTTTAATTGCTTGTTATTTTTTGCTTCTAGAATATCAAAAATATTTATATCGGTATCTGTTAGAGGCCGCTTATATTTCTGAGCTATTTTCTCGATTTCATCGTCATTATCGAAGGACTCGTTAACAGTAAAAAGATTGACCGATTCGGTTAATTCATCGGTTGGTTCTTCGGGCAATTCCTCGATTAGTTCTTGAGATACTTCAGTGACTAATGGATTTTCAACGGTTTCTGTTATAACAGCTTCTTGAGGTGTTTCCTCAACTAGTGTTTCTATTGTTGCTTCGGTAATCTCAGTGGTTGTATCGGGTGGGGTAATGCTTTCTAAAACCTCACTTTTTGGCTCGATTATAGATGAAATATCCTCAAATTCGGTAGGAATTTCATTAGTATTAAAGGCTGCTGCAGTTTCTGCGGCAATTTCTTTTATGTTTAAAACAGTTTCATTGGAAATCTCTTGGTTGTTTACAGGTTTGAAAGCAGGAGATTTCTTTTGGATTTTAAAATAGTTATTATATTCGGTTATGTATTTTGAAACTAATTCATTAACTGTTTCAATTCTTATTTTTTTATCGTTGTTAAGACTGATAATCGACTGTGGACCGCTTTCCAATATAAAACCTGCAAAATTGCGGCTTTTAGGGGCTAATGCTATTGAAGCTTCAGGGATAGGGTAATCTTTATCTGCGATAATGTTGAGTGATTTATAATTAGGCGAAACACAGCTTGCACCAACCGCTTTGGCAATTAGAACCGGCAGATAGGTTCCACCGTCATATCCGCCAACGGTAATTATTATCTCACTTCTTTGTAATGCGCGCTTAAAGTTATGCAAAAAGCTTGTTGAACTATCGCAAATGGAGGAAAGCAGTCTTATCGGATAGTTGCCTCGAATGCCGAATTCGAGGGAAATATCACAATTGGTTTTATAATATAAAATTTCAATCTTTACATCATTTGCCATCGAATTCGACTTCCTTTCTTTAAAATGATTAAACAGAATTAATCGTAAACGCTTACAACGGGAGGTTCAACCTTCGGAACCGACCAGCCTTTACGCTTATACAACTTATTTGAAAAAATAACATCGGAATTTAATTCTGCTCTTTCAACTTCAACCTCGGGATCCTCGCCCTCGCGGACAAGACGGGCAACAAGAACAAGACGGGCATCGGTATAGTCATAGCAGCAGGTTGAAAGGGTTATAACCTCGTCATATGGCTTAACATCAACATAGGTGTCAATCAAGCTGCGCTGCTTGCAACATTCAGCCCAGAAAACAAAATCTGACTGAGTAGTGAAATTAGAGCGGTATGCGCTAAAATCATAGCCGAAGGTGTTATCGGTTGTTGTATCAACAATCATAATGGCGAAAATTTTGTATTTTCTTGATTCATAAAGCGAGTCAAAAGTGATAATCGGGTTGGCGGCATAGTATTGTAGGTTGCCCTTTAAGCCGTCTCGGTATTTATCAAGCTCGCCAAACATAGCGCCATAACGCATATTGTGGCCATAAATTATCTGGTTCTGAGTAAGCGCTTTGGGGTCAATCTTGCAGCGGTAATCAAGGAAGAGAGAACCGTAGCTGTTGATTTCGTGGTTCATATCGTGGGTTATGTAATAATCGTTATCAACAGTCTGATAAACGGGGTTATCAAGCTGAGTTCCGGGAATGTTAATCCAACCAACAATATCACTGTTTTGACCCTTTAAAACATCAAACTTTGAGAACTGACCTTCTTCGTTATAGGTGTAATCATCGCGATTGAGCTCATAGATATTTCTGATATCGTCAATAGCGGCATCCTGAGCCATTAAATTTGTAAAATAGAAAATGAGATAAACCGCAGAAGCTACAATAGCAACTGCCGCAACAATAGCAACGATTTTGATTATCAAAGTTTTCTTATCATCTGTTTTCTTGGGAATAATTTTTTTAATAAAGAAAACTATTTTACCAAAAAGCTCTTTAAAGGAAAATTTCTTGTTTGGGTCATTAGCAGACTTTTCCTTTTTGGACTTTTCTACCTTAACTTTTTCGGCCTTTTTCTTTTCTTTATTTATCTTTTTGCCTATGTTTAAAACTTCCTTATCAGGAACATAAATTATTTTCTCTGATGAGCTTTCGGGCTTTGATTCTTCATTCAGATTCTTGTTTTCAAACTCGTTCATACTAAACTCCTTTAATAGCTAATTCACTCAGCGCTGTCTCTTCAGGCTTATAGGGAATAGGGTTGTTAAAATCTGTCTCATTGGGCATTTTATTAGGCAAATAGGTTAAATATCTTCTTATCATATTAAGTGCATTAACCGTCGCGCTTTCTCTTACTTTATCTCGGTCGTTAGTAGCACCGGTTACATTAAGCTTCATCACCCAAACCGATTCTTTATCGGCAAGAGCAATATAAACCAGACCTACCGGCTTATTCTCGCTGCATCCGGGCCCTGCTACTCCCGTTATTCCAACACCGATATCTGCATTGGCATAATTTAAAATACCTTTTGCCATATTAACGGCGGTTTCAGGGCTTACTGCGCCATGGCTTGCAATTATTTTCCGGTCAATCAAAAGCAGCTTCTGCTTCATTTCGTTTGAATAGGTCGTAGCACCAAAATCGAAAACCTCCGATGCGCCTGGAACTGAGGTTATAGCCTTTGATAGCATACCACCTGTGCATGATTCGGCGGTTGCAAGGTGAAGCTTTTTAGTTTTGAGTTGTTCAACAACAACACTTTCTAAACTTTTCACATTAACTCCGCAGACATTCTTGCCGAGGATGTTTTTCAATTCATTAACAGTTTTATCGCATTTTTGCTTTGCGGTAGCTTCATCCTTATCGGCCGATGTAACCCTTAAGGTTACTAAACCTGTTTTGCAATATGGCGAAACTGTGGGATCTGCGCTGTCAATATATTCGGGTATTAAGGAGGTTAGCATTGATTCGCCGATACCTGCCACTAATACATTCTCGGAATAAATGGTTTTGTCAGTCTTTTTGAGAAGATAAGGCTTGATTTGTTGTTCAAACATCATCTTCATCTCTCTTGGAACACCCGGCATCAGTAAAACCTCTGAGCCATTTTGAGCTATCATAGCACAACCGGGGGCAGTTCCGTTGAGGTTTTCAAATATAATACAACGCTCGTTAGGGAAAAGCGCTTGCTTGCGATTGTTATCGCTCATTTTTCTGCCGCTTTTTTTAAAATAATTTTCAATTTGCTTTAAGCATTCCTCGTTTAAACACAAATCAAGTCCTAATGCTTTGGCGGCGGCTTCTTTTGAGAGGTCGTCGGGTGTAGGTCCTAAACCGCCCGTTATAAGAACAATATCGCTTCTGTTAACAGCGTCCTTAATAACGTTGGTTGCGCGTTCAAAATTATCTCCGACAACGGATTGATAATACATATCATATCCTAAAGCGGCAAGCTCTTTTGACAAATATTGCGCGTTTGTATTAACAATATTACCGAGCAAAAGCTCAGTTCCAATTGCGATAATTTCTGCTTTCATAATACACCTAATCAATCATTTTAAAGGTTGCGCCACAAAACGCGCGTTCAACAAGACCTTCAATATCAAGCGCCGCTTCTTCAGCCTCGCATTTATGAAGTTCCGGTCTTGTTTTAGGATGCTTGGGAGTAAAAACGGTGCAGCAATCCTCGTAAGGCTCTATTGAAATATCAAATGTGTCAATTTTTCTTGATATTTCGACTATCTCATCCTTATCCATACCAATCAAAGGGCGAAGGACGGGCATAGTTGTTACTGAATTGGTAACGGCTAAAGCAGGCAAGGTCTGACTTGCAACCTGACCCAAGCTTTCACCGGTGATTAGTGCCTGACATTTGTTATGAAGCGCAACCTTTTCGGCAAGACGCATCATAAAGCGGCGCATAATCAATGTGAAATATTCTTCTTTGCAGTTCTTTGCAATTTCCTCTTGAATTTCAGTAAATGGAATAATTGTAAGAGGAATGGGGCCGCTATATTTTGCAACCTTAGAAAGAAGCTTGCAAACCTTCATTTCGGCTCTGGCACTCGTATAAGGCGGACTTGCAAAATGAACTGCCGAAAGCTTGAGACCGCGTTTTGCCATATTCCAAGCGGCAACAGGACTATCAATTCCGCCTGAAATCAAGATTTCGGCTCTGCCTGCGGTGCCAACCGGCATACCGCCTGCGCCTTTAATCTGACCGCAATGGATATAGGCATATTTGTCTCTTATTTCAACCATAACGACGGCTTCCGGCTCGTGAACATCTACCTTCAAGTGATTATATTCTGCTAATAATGCACCGCCGAGTTGGGCACTTATTTCTAATGAACCAAGCGGGAATGACTTATCCGAGCGCTTTGATTCGACCTTGAATTTTTTAATATTTTTAAGTGAGTCCTTAAGATAGGGAACGGCATATTTTAAAATGCTCTCCATATTTTTTTCTACTGCAATAGCTCTCGAAAAACCTGCAATACCAAACACCTTGCCAACGGCATCAAGTGCGGTTTTAAAAGCAAATTCTTCCGACTTAGGCTCAATCATAATGGTCGATTGAGATTTTGTTATTTCAAATTCGCCTAAAGATTTTAACGAGTTGCGAAGATTCTTGACAAGCACATCTTCAAAAGATGAACGGTTGAGACCTTTTAATGCAAGCTCTCCGTTTTTAATGAGTATAATTTCTTTCAATTTTATCAATCCTATTTTCTGCGTAATGTTTTAGTAGCAAGGACTAATGCTTCATAAAGTGCATCAATGTCCTGCATTTTGTTCAACTTTGAAAAACTGATTCTTAAAGCGCTATCAGTTCTATCTTGTGAAAGACCCATTTCGGTTAAAACATGGCTGCCTTTGCCCTTTGAACAGGCGCTGCCGCTTGAAACATAAATCTTTTTGCTTTCTAAAAAGTGTAAAAGCGTTTCTGAACGGAAACCGTTTACCGAAATATTTAGAATATAGGGCAGACGGGTTTGAGTTGGAGAATTTACAACAACATCTCCCAAATTGCTTAGTTTTTCCATTGCGTAATTATAAAGATTTTCTACATGCTTATTGGCTTCGCTTATATTAAGCTCTTTTACAGCGCCCCCGAGGCCGGCGATTAAGGGAACTGATTCGGTTCCTGAGCGCAGCCCTTTTTCCTGACCGCCACCCAAAATCAAAGGCTTAATATTGCATTTTTTAGATTTATATAGTATGCCGATACCTTTAGGCCCGTGTATTTTATGGGCACTTGCAGATATTAAGTCGCATCCTAAATCTGAAACATCAATAGCAAGCTTTCCAAAAGCCTGAACACAATCCGAATGAACGATTATATTCTTATTTTTTTCTTTAGCCCCGAAAGCTATCTCGCTAACAGGGAAGATGGCGCCCGTTTCGTTATTAACAAGCATAACTGATACAAGAATGGTTTTTTCATCGATAGCCGAGATGAACTTTTCTGCATCAATATGCCCATCAGGTTCGGGAGAAATATATGTAACCTCAAAACCGTTTCCCTCTAAAAACTTGCAGGTGTTTAAAACTGAAGGATGTTCAACTGAGGTTGTAACAATTTTATTTCCGCGCCTTTTTAAAGCATTGGCGGCGCCAATTAAGGCTAAATTATTGGCTTCAGTTCCTGAACCTGAAAAATAAATCTCGTTACTATCAGCGCCGATTATGGAGGAAATATCCTCTCTGACGCCGTCAATAAGAACCTCGGAATCAACGCCTAAATCATAAAGCGATGAGGGATTGCCCCATGTGGTTTTAAGGGCATTATTTATATTTTCAATTGCAGTTTCGCATGGCTTTGTAGTAGCACTGTTATCAAGATAAATAATACCGCTCAAATCTATGCCTCCAAATATAATATGTTACAATCCACCATAATGGCATAATGTATGCTTATTATACAATATATTTTAATTTATTACAATAGAAAACACTTAGAAATGTTTAAATAAATAATTAACAAATTTTGAAATAAAATATTGTAAAAAAGGAGAATGGTATTATGATTGTATCTAGAAGAAATTTAATCAGAGTCATAAGTTTTTTTACGGCTATTATAATTGCTTTGGGCGCCTTTGTTTTTATAGAAAAAAGTAAGGTTAAAAAATTAAAAACCGATGCCGAGTATCGCTATAATATGAACCTGAGTGAGCTTAACGGAAGCCTATATAATATTAGCCTTGCTTTAAGAAAATCGCTCTATGCTTCATCTGCAACGCAGTTTGGAGTTATAGCGGCAGAGCTTTCTGCAGAATCGACTGTTGCAAAAAATGCGCTTTCGCAGCTGCCGCCCTCTGCCGAAGAAATAAGTAACGTTAATAAGTTTTTATCGCAGGTGGGCGATTATACTCTTTATCTCTCTAAAAAGGTGATTTCAGGTCATAATATCAGCGATGATGAGAGAACGAATCTTCATACCTTGGCGGTTTCTGCCGCTTCGTTGAGCGGTAAGGTTGAGAATATAAAAGCATATTATGAGCAAGAGGGCGTCTGGGATTTAGAGTTTTCAAAGGATATTGAAGAGTCCGTAAGCGGCAGCTTTTCTGATAACCTCTTAGAGCTTGAAGAGCTACTCAGTGATTACCCAACCCTTATTTATGACGGCCCCTTTTCCGACCATATGTTAAACGGAACCTCTCTTTTACTGGATAATAGTCAAGAAATAGCCTTAGAGGAGGCCATAACTGTAGCTTCAGAGGCTTTAAAAACCGATGCTGAGAATATAAAAAGGGCAGAGGATATAAACGGAAACATCCCTTCGTTTTGCTTTAATTTTGGCGAGTCCTCGGTTGCTGTAACCAAAAAGGGCGGATACGTTCTTTATATGAGGATTTATAGAGAAATCGTCGAGCATAAAATAAGCTATGAAGATGCACTTGAATTAGGACAAAAATATTTGCAAACGGCTACCGAAACCAAGTTCGAGCCAACCTATTATTTTTCTGATGAGGGAGTTTGCGTTATAAATTTTGCGGCTAAGGTTGGAACAACACTTTGCTATACCGATTTAGTAAAGGTGGGTATTGCTCTGGATACGGGCGAAATTGTGCTTTTAGAATCGGCCGGATACCTTTCAAATCATTATGACAGAACAATTATTGCGCCTTCATATTCGGTTGCAGATGCTACCGAAAAATTATCAAAATCGCTTAAAGTAAATGCGGTGAAAAGGGCAATAATACCAACCGACGGAAACAAAGAAAAGCATTGCTACGAATTTAACTGCACAGGTATTGATAATGAGGAACTTTTGGTATATATGAACGTTAAAAATCTGGAGGAGGAGAAGATACTTTTAGTCTTGAAAACAGACGGCGGAACCTTAGTAAAATAAGGAAAAATTTTGCTTGACAAGTAGTGGCATTTGTGATATAGTTTTAGAGCCGCATATTGTAGGTATTTATTCAAGTGAAGTAATTCCGCCTACCGTAGCGAGTCTTAAATTAAGGCAGGTGCCAGAAAAATGTATGCAATTATCGAAACCGGCGGAAAGCAGTATCGTGTTAAGAATGGCGATGTAATTTACATTGAAAAGCTTAATGTTGCTGCTGAAGAAACTGTAGTATTTGATAAGGTTATTGCAGTTTGTGATGACAACGGTGAGCTCAAGGTAGGAGCTCCTTATGTTGCTGATGCAATGGTTGAGGGTGTTGTTGTTAAGAATGGTAAAGCTAAGAAAATCACCGTTTTCACTTACAAGCCCAAGAAGTCCTCTGCTCGCAAGATGGGTCATAGACAGCCTTATACTAAGGTTCAAATCAATTCTATCGGCTAAGAGGTTTATTTGTTATGACCTCGGTAAAGTTTTATGTTCATAGCGGTAGTCTTTCAGGCTATGAAGTATCCGGGCATAGTTCTGTATCTGCATCTGATAACGAGGGTAAAATTGTTTGTGCGGCGGTTTCGTCGGCAGCTATTATGGCAGCAAACACTATTACTGAAATTATCGGCGCCAAGATAGAGGAAAATGTTAAAGACGGGTATATGTGTATAAAACTTTGTAGCAAGCAGGATGAATGCCAGAATGTTTTAAAAGGACTAAGGCTTCATTTGAACGAGCTTGCAATGCAATATCCAAATCAATTAAAAGTTTTTTCGGAGGTGTAAATCCATGATTAAGGTAAATATTCAGCTTTTTGCCCATAAAAAAGGTGTTGGTTCTACTAAGAACGGTCGTGATAGCGAATCCAAGCGTCTTGGCGTTAAGCGTGCAGACGGTCAGTTTGTTCTCGCAGGTAACATCATCGTTCGTCAGAGAGGAACCCATATTCATGCCGGCGAAAATGTAGGCATCGGTTCGGATGATACACTTTTTGCGTTGATTGACGGTAAGGTTAAATTTGAGCGTTACGGTCGTGACCGCAAGAAAGTAAGCATCTACGCTGTCGAGCAGTAAGAATGTATTTGACCCGGGTTTCGACCCGGGTTTTTTCTTGTTTAATTGTTGCCGCAATAGCGGCATTTGAGAGGTATATTATGTTTGTTGATATCGCAAATATATATGTTAAAGCGGGTGATGGCGGAAACGGTAAGGTTTCTTTCCATCGCGAAAAATATGTAGCCGCAGGCGGACCTGACGGCGGAGACGGCGGAAGAGGCGGAAACATTGTTTTCAAGGTTGATCCTAACCTTTCAACCCTTGCTGATTTCAGATATAAGAGAAAATATATCGCCGAAAGCGGTCAAGCCGGCGGTGCAGATCGTTGCAACGGCAAATCCGCGCCTGACCTTGTTCTTTCTGTTCCTAAAGGAACTCTTATTAAGGAAAAAGAAACAGGCAGAATTATTGCGGATATTTCTGATGATGAACCGGTAATAATTGCTAAAGGCGGCAAAGGCGGTTGGGGAAACAGCCATTTTGCAACCCCCACAAGACAGGTTCCGAAATTTGCAAAATCGGGCGTTCCCGGCGAAGCCCTTGACCTTATATTAGAGCTTAAATTGCTTGCCGATGTTGGTCTTATCGGCTTTCCTAATGTTGGCAAATCAACCTTTATTTCGGTTGTGAGCGAGGCTAAGCCTAAGATTGCAAATTACCATTTTACAACCTTAGTTCCCACATTAGGCGTTGTTTCAGCCTTTGAAGGCAAATCCTTTGTTATGGCGGATATTCCCGGTATTATTGAAGGTGCAAG
This sequence comes from uncultured Oscillospiraceae bacterium, assembly GCA_949295415.1. Lineage (GTDB taxonomy): Bacteria > Bacillota > Clostridia > Oscillospirales > Acutalibacteraceae > UMGS172. The sequence continues at coordinate 17,624 of CASFLA010000067.1, read as the reverse complement.
CGAGGGCGTTGGCTTAGGCCATGAATTTTTGCGCCATGTTGAGCGTTGCAGACTTCTTGTTCATGTTATTGATGTTGCAGGCAGTGAGGGAAGAGATCCCATTGACGATTTTAATAAAATAAACTCTGAATTGGTTAATTTCAGCGAGGAGCTTGCAAAACGCGAACAGATAATCGTTGCCAATAAGTGTGACCTTGCCGATGAAGAGACTTTAAAAACCGTCAGAGAATATTTTGAAAGCAAGGGATTTAAATACTTCGAGTGTATGGCGGCTATTGCAGAAGGCACAAATGATGTTATTAAATATATAGCAACTGCGCTTGATAGATTGCCTCCTATAGTAAAATATGAGCCGGAGGAGGCACCGCAGGAGGACTTTACTGTTCAAAAAGCGCGTGACTTTACTCTTACCGTTGAAGATGGAGTTTATATTATCGAAGCGCCTTGGCTTCTTAAAATACTTGAAACGGTTGACCCCGATGATTATGAGTCGTTGCAGTATTTCCAGAGAGTTCTGCATTCAAGTGGTATTATAGATGCGCTTGTTACTGCCGGAGTTAAAGAAGGCGATACCGTAAGCGTTTATGATATCGAGTTTGATTATGTTCCGTAATGCGAGGAGAGTTGAATGGACAATCCCAAGATGTTAAGTCCGTCAACGCTGGCATTTGTCGGCGATGCGGTCTTTGGTTTAAAAGTCAGAACGAAGCTTGCTGAGATTGAGCGTCCGGTTGGCGAATTGCATAAGCGATCGGTTGATTTTGTAAATGCAAATGCGCAAGCAGAGGCCTTTGCGCTTATTGAACCGTTGTTAACCGAAGATGAAATCTCGGTTTTCAAGCGCGGCAGAAATAACCATGTTGGGCAGATTCCTAAGAGCGCAACGGTTGGTATTTACCATACCGCAACGGGTCTTGAGGCGTTATTTGGATTTTTATATCTTAAAAATGATAACCAAAGGCTCGATGAGTTGTTTTCTGTAATATGGGAGGGTATTTCGGTTAAACTCTTATAGGGTGATTATTTGAGTAAATCAAATTTCTTTAAGTATATTTCCGAAATGCTCGGCATTGTTTTCGGTTGCGCACTATATGCAATCGGAGTCGCAGTTTTTATTGAACCCAGCAATATAACTCCGGGAGGAGCAACAGGCTTAGCGGTTATTTTAAACCGATTCTTCGATGCCTTCCCGGTTGGCCTTTATATTATACTTTTAAATCTTCCGTTGCTTGTTTTGAGCTTTTTTGTTTTTGATTTAAAATTTGTGCTTAAAACAACCTTCACAACGGTATTTTCATCAATTCTAATTGACGTTTTTGCTAAAGTTTTACCGCCATTTTCCTCTGATATGATTCTTTCGGCTTTGGCAGGAGGTGTTTGTTGTGGCGCGGGCCTTGCGGTTATAATGTTCTTCGGCGCAACAACGGGCGGAACCGAAATGCTGGCAAAAATCATTCATAAAAATCGCCGTTATATATCGGTTGGAACTCTGATGATAGCGGTTGATGCGGCTATAGTTCTTCTATCGGCTATTATTTATAATAATTTTGAGATTTCTCTTTATTCGGTGCTTTGTATTATTACAATGTCTCTTTTCCTTGATAAGATGATTTACGGCTTGGATAGAGGAAAAATGTTCTTCATCATAACCGAAAAAAATCAAAAGATGCTCGAGGTTTTAGTAAACGAATCGGGCAGAGGAGTAACCGAAATTAAAGCGTTAGGCGGCTATACTAAGGCGGAAAAACATCTGCTTATTTGTGTTGTCCGTCCCCCTGAAGTATCTAAAATACTTTCAATTGTAAAAACATGCGATGAAAATGCTTTTATAACCGTAACCGAGGTTGGCGAGGTTATGGGCAGGGGCTTTAAAAGAATTGAAGAATAAAAAGCTCCATAGCATTAAGCTATGGAGCTTTTTAGAAATTTTTAATTACTTGTTGTTGTTTTCTTTCTTGTTGCTATTATCGTTATTGCTCTTGTTTTTATTGTTATTCTGATTGTTATTGTTCTGGTTGTTCTGATTCTTATCGTTCATTAGTGTCACCCCGCTTTCAAAATTATTGTTAACAAATTTATAAAAAATATTCAGGTGGATAATATGTCGTTACCAAAGCAGTTTTTAGAAAGAATGGAATCAATTTTAGAAAATGATTTTTCAAAATATCTTGCTTTCTTAGAGAGTGAGATTTTTCGTGCTGTCAGAGTTAACACATTGAAAGCTGATGCTGATAAATTAAACGAGTTTTTACCGTTTTTTAAAGAACCAACCGCATTTTGCAAAACATCATACTATATCCCGAGCGATATTAAAGGACTTGGAAATCATCCGCTTCATCATGCGGGAGCGTTTTATATCCAGGAGCCGTCGGCGGCATCGGTTGTTGAAGCCGCAGAAATAAATGAGGGCGATTATGTTCTTGATTTATGCGCGGCACCCGGAGGTAAATCAACTGCCGCAGCCTGCAAAATTGGTAATAGCGGCCTAATCGTTTCTAATGAATATGTATATTCAAGAGTTAAACCGTTAGTTTCTAATATTGAGCGAATGGGTATTAAAAACGCTATAGTAACATCAGCAAGACCCGATGTTTTGTGTTCCAATTTCAAAGAGTTTTTTGATAAAGTTATAGTTGATGCTCCTTGCTCGGGAGAAGGAATGTTCAGAAAAGAATCAGCGGCTATAGAAAATTGGAGTCTTGAAAACGTTCTTGCTTGCGCAAAGCGCCAGCTTGAAATACTAAATAGCGCCGCCGATACCGTTAAAAAGGGCGGAAAGCTGATTTATAGCACCTGCACCTATGCGCCCGAAGAAAATGAACAGGTTATAGCTAAGTTTTTAGAAGAGCATTCTGAGTTTGAAATTTGCGATATTGCTAATAAATTCGGTCAAAACGGCATCGAAAAGTTTGCACCAAATACTAAAAATATCGCTAAAACCCGACGTATTTTTAACTTTAACGGCGGCGAGGGTCATTTTGTTGCTGTGCTCAGAAAATGCGGTAATGAAATGGATTCCGAGATGCTTTCTCCGTTGACTGCAATCCCTGATTTAAAATGTAAGCAATATAAGATTTTCTCAGAATTTTTCAAAGAAAATTTTAAAGATAATATACCTCAAAATGTTTATATAAAAGGCGATGAGGTTTACATAATACCGATTGCTTTTAAGTCAACATCATTTCAGATTATAAGAAGCGGTATATTTGCAGGAACTGTTAAAAAGGACCGTTTTGTGCCGGAGCACGCGTTGTTTAATACGCCGCACTTCAACCCTGAAAGAGTGGTTGACATAAAATGCGATTCTGATGAAATCAAAAAATATCTTCACGGCGAGGAGATAGCTTGTGATGCCTCATTCAAAGGCTATACCGCGGTTAAAACCGAGGGTGTTCCATTAGGATTTGGAAAGGCAAACAACGGCGTTTTAAAAAATCATTACCCAAAAGGTTTAAGATTATTATAAAATAAACCACCGAGCTTCCTCGAAGCTCGGTGGTTTATTTTATATATTCTCCTTGAATCAAATTTATTTCTTTAAAATATTTATTTATATAGTTTAGAACCTTTTTCTTGTCAGCGCTCCAAAGTGGTGCTATGAGTTCTTTTTTATCTCCGTCACCCGTTAAACGATGAATTACCATATCTGCTCTTATGTTTTTAATGCATTCTGATAATATTTCGGCATATTCCTCTAATGAGGGAAGCGCTATTTTGCCTCTATCATATTCTATCTCTAAATCGGTGTTTTTTAAGATATGAAGCAGATGAAATTTTATTCCGTCAGAGCCGTTATCTGATATATATCTTGCGGTTTTTATAATATCGCTTTCACTTTCATTAGGCAAGCCGATTATCATATGCGTTATAACAGTAATGCCTATTGATTTAAGGGATAAGACTGCGCTTTCATAAACATTATTATCATAACCGCGTCGTATATATTTTGCGGAGGCTTCATTTGAGGTCTGAAGCCCTAATTCAACCCAAACCGGTTTAATCTTGTTTAAATCATTTAGTAATTCTAAAACATCTTTTCCTAAGCAGTCAGGCCTTGTTGCTATTGATAATGCTACTATATCCTCATTTAATATTGCTTCAAAAAAAGCCTTTTTTAATGTTCCAATCGGTGCATAGGTTGCTGAAAAGCTTTGAAAATAGGCGATGTATTTTGCTTTTTGACCTGCTTTTGCTTTAACCCTTTGTTTAGCTTTCTCTATTTGAACTGCAATAGGCTCCTGAGCGCTTTCTGCAAAATTTCCCGAACCTTTATTTGAACAAAAGATACAACCACCAACGCCGATTTACCGTCACGGTTAGGGCAGGTAACAGCGTTAGAGAGCGCCAGCTTATAAACCTTTGTTCCAAAAGTGCTTTTAAGATAATCATTGAGCAAATTCATAAGGTGCTCATCCTTTCTTTAACAGTTTGATAATTATACCTTAAAGTCTTAATATTAGTCAACAAACAGTTGACAAAACAAACCATTTAAAATAAAATTATTTATTATGGGAGTGAATTGAATGAAGCATTATTTTATTATAAACCCCGCTGCAGGTTCTCATGATGCTACTGAGGAAATCAAGGCGGAGTTAAATTCCCTTAGCGAAAAAATCGATTACGAAATGTATATCACTAACCATCAGGGCGATGCAACAGAATATATAAAATCTGTTTTATCTGCTACTGATGAGGAGTGCCGTTTTTATGCCTGCGGAGGCGATGGAACCTTGAACGAGGTTGTTGCGGGCGCTGTCGGATTTGAGAATGCAAGTGTAACTGCATACCCTTGCGGTAGCGGTAATGACTATATTAAATATTATGGTTCTAAAGACGATTTTCTTAGCATTAAAGCTCTTGTAAACGGCGTTGAAAAAAAGGTTGACCTTATCAAAGCCTGCGGAAGATATGCAATAAACGCTGTTCATTTCGGCTTTGATACCGCAGTTCTTAAAACAATGCTTAAGGTTCGCAGAAAGTTCCTTATTGGTGGAAAAAATGCTTATACAACCGGTGTTATAATCTCTCTTATCCGCTCAATGAAAACATTCTGCAGCATTAAGGCTGATGGAGAGATAATCGGCAACAATAAAATGCTTCTCGCAACTATTGCTAACGGCAAATATGTTGGCGGCTCATATAAATGTGCTCCTCGTTCACAAAATGATGATGGTTTTTTAGAGGTTTGCAAGGTTGACACTGTGTCAAGACTAGCCTTTATTAAGCTTGTTAGTATTTATAAAAATGGCGAACATCTTGAGGATAAGCGCATTGCAAAATATATAAATTATAAAAGAGCAAAAAAGGTTGAGGTTGAGTTTGATTCAATAGGTGATGTTTCTATTGACGGTGAGCTTGTAAATGCTAAAAAGTTTACAGCAGAAATCGTTGAAAAAGCTATTCGCTTTGTTGTTCCTGCCTCGCTTGCTGCTAATAACATCAATGGTGGTGAAAAAGAACTTGTTAATTAAGCTTTATGGTGTTTTTTCTGTTGTTTTAGGTGCGATTCTTGTAATTGCGCTTAATCTCTGTAAAACGGCAACTGACTTTTATATTCCGATTGTTCTATTTGTTGCATTATTTATAGCTTTTTTAGTCTTGCATATTCTTTTAACGGTTGTTTTCAGCTTGTTTGTCAGTCTTAAGAAGCAGTATGATAAGCCAAATAAATTTTATCGTTTTTGGATTGATAAAACGGTTGAGTATGTTTTTAATCTTTTGGCCGTTAAGGTTAGAGTAAACGGCGCAGAAAAATTGCCTAGAGACCGTCGCTTTTTACTTGTTTCGAATCATATCTCCGGCTTTGACCCAATCGTTTGCGTCAAATCGCTAAGTTATTATAATATTGTTTATATTGCTAAGCCTGAAATTTTTAAAATACCGGTTGTTAATGCGTTTTTAAATGCTGCTTGTTTTATGCCGATTGATAGAGAAAATGCAAGAAACGCGATGAAAACCGTTCGCCGAGCAACCGACCTTATTAAAAACGATTATGCCTCTGTCGGTGTTTACCCCGAGGGAACAAGAAGTAAGACCGGAGAGCTTTTAGAATTTAAGGACGGCGTTTTTTATACCGCCAAAAAAGCACCTTGTCCTGTAGTTGTTATGACGGTTAAGGGAACAAATAAGTTTTGGAAATGCGTTTATAGCCGCAAAAACATTATTGAGATAAATATTCTAAAGGTTATAGAACCTCAAGAATTTGAGTCTAAAGCGACACACGAAATAAGTGAGCTGGCAAAAGAAATAATGTTGAATAATTTAAATTAAAAAAATCCTGCTAACTTTAGTTAGCAGGATTTTTTATTACTTTATAAGGCTTTCTCCGTCCATTTCTTCGGGTTTGGGAAGATTGAGAATATCAAGTATTGTGGGAGAAATATCGCAAAGCTTACCGCCTCGGCGAAGCTCACAATCCATACCTACAACCGAGAAGGGAACAGGGTTAGTGGTATGAGCAGTAAAGGGCGAACCATCAGTATCAAGCATTTTGTCAGCATTGCCATGGTCAGCGGTGATAAGAACAACGCCGCCCATAGATAATGTTGCATCAACAACTCTGCCGACGCAAGTATCAACAGTTTCAACTGCCTTAACTGCTGCATCAAAGAAGCCGGTGTGGCCAACCATATCGCAGTTTGCAAAGTTTAATATGATAACATCATATTTTCCGCTCTTAATTGCCTCAACAACCTTATCACAAACAGGGAAAGCGCTCATCTCAGGCTGAAGGTCATAGGTTGCAACAGCGGGTGATTTAACAAGGATTCTGTCCTCACCCTCATATTCAACCTCCTTACCACCGTTAAAGAAGAAGGTTACATGAGCATATTTTTCGGTTTCAGCAATACGAAGCTGCTTCATATTGTTTTTAGAGAGATACTCGCCCAAAGTGTTAGTTAAGGTCTGAGGTTTAAATGCAACCTCAACATTAGGCATTGTTGCATCATACTGAGTCATGCAAACATAGTAAACTTTCTTTCTGCCGCCCTTGTGCTCAAAGCCTGTAAATTCATCGTCAACAAAGGTTCTGGTTATTTCTCTTGCGCGGTCGGGACGGAAGTTAAAGAACACAATGCTATCGTCATCGCAAATTGCTTTACCGCCTGCAATAACAGTAGGCAGAACAAACTCATCGGTTAAGTTCTTGCCGTCAGAATCAATTGTTTCATATGACTTCTTGATTGCTTCGACTGCATCGTCAGCCATAATTCCATCGCCGTAAACCATTGCGCTATATGCTTTTTCAACGCGATCCCAGCGATTATCGCGGTCCATTCCGTAATAACGGCCTGCAACTGTTGAAATCTTACCTGCACCGATTTCAGCCATTTTTTGCTGCAATTCAGCAACAAAGTCAGCACCTGAAGCAGGGGGAACATCTCGGCCATCAAGCAAGCAATGAACATAGATTTCGGTAAGACCGCTATCCTTTGCCATTTTAATAAGAGCGTAAAGATGCTCGTTATGGCTATGAACGCCGCCGTTAGATAAAAGGCCGATGAAATGTATAGCAGAATTGTTTTTCTTGCAGTTCTCAATAGCTCCGAGTAAAGCTTCATTCTTTAAAAGCTCGCCGTCACGTGCTGCCTTAGTGATACGGGTTAATTCCTGATAAACAACGCGGCCTGCGCCGATATTGGTATGACCAACCTCAGAGTTACCCATTTGTCCGTCAGGAAGACCAACATCCATACCCGAAGCGCCGATTGTTGTAAAAGGATTTTCGCCGAAAATCTTGGAAAGATTAGGGGTATTGGCGCATTCGATTGCGTTTCCGCTTTTAATATCGCTGATGCCAAAACCGTCCATAATTGTTAAAACAATAGGTTTTTTCATTATTATTCTACCCTTTAATTATTTACTAGCGGCTTTAACGATGATTGAGAAATCCTCAGCCTTTAATGATGCGCCGCCGATAAGACCGCCGTCAACATTAGTCTTTGCAACTAATTCGTCAGCATTTTTAGCGTTCATAGAACCGCCATACTGAATGGTAACGGTTTCGGCAACATCCTTGCCGTAAACCTCAGCGATAGCCTCACGAACATAGCCGTTGCCCTCATCTGCCTGCTCAGCAGTTGCGGTAACGCCGGTGCCGATAGCCCAAACAGGCTCATAAGCAATGATAACATTCTTAAGCTGATCTTTAGTAACATTGGTAAGAGCCATCTTGGTCTGGAACTTTAAAAGAGTCTCGGTATAACCAAGCTCTCTCTGCTCTAAGGTTTCGCCAACGCAAACAATAGCGGTAAGACCTGCATTTAAAGCAGCAAGGGTGCGAAGGTTAACAGTCTGGTCGGTTTCACCGAAATACTGTCTTCTCTCGCTGTGACCGATAACAACATACTTAACGCCTGATTCAACGAGCATCTGAGCAGAAATCTCGCCGGTATAAGCGCCGCTCTCTTTAAAGTGAACGTTTTCTGCGCCGATTTCAATGTTTGAGCCTTCAGCAGCTGCAACTGCAGCGGCAATATCAATAAAAGGAACGCAAAGAACAACCTTGCAATTTGCATCTTTAACAAGGGGTTTCATCTCGTTGATAAGTGCGGTAGTTTCTGCGGGGGTTTTGTTCATTTTCCAGTTACCTGCGATAACTGCAGGACGAAGCTTTTTATTCATTTTAGTTTCCTCCGAATTTTATAAAATACAAAACTGTTGCGGCACTAATATTAAGTGCCGCAACAATATTTATCCTAAATTATTTATCGTTAACTGCTGCAATACCGGGAAGCTCTTTGCCCTCAAGGAACTCAAGAGAAGCGCCGCCGCCGGTAGAAATGTGGCTCATCTTGGGACCGAAGCCAAGAGTGTTAACTGCTGCTGCAGAGTCACCACCGCCGATAATGGTGGTAGCATCAGTTTCAGCAAGGCTCTTAGCTACTGCAATTGTGCCCTTAGCAAGAGTCGGGTTCTCAAATACGCCCATAGGTCCGTTCCAAACAACAGTCTTAGCTGATTTTACAGCCTCTGCAAACATTTCTGCAGTCTTAGGACCGATATCAAGACCCATATGGTCTGCAGGAATCTTGTCAGCATCAACAACGATTACATCAACAGGTCCGTCGATGGGGTCAGGGAATACTTTACTAACTGTGCAGTCAACGGGGAGGAGGAGCTTAACGCCGTTAGCTTCTGCCTTAGCCATCATTTCCTTGCAATATTCAATCTTTTCAGTATCGAGCAATGAGGTTCCAACACCGTATCCCTTAGCTGCTAAGAAGGTGTAAGCCATACCGCCGCCAACGATAACTGTATCAGCCTTAGTAAGAAGGTTCTCGATAACAGGAAGCTTGTCAGCAACCTTAGCTCCGCCTAAAATGGTAACGAAAGGACGAACAGGGTTCTCAACAGCGCCGCCCAAGAATTTGAGCTCTTTCTGCATAAGATATCCAACTGCTGTCTCTTCAACATACTCGGTAACACCAACGGTTGAGCAGTGAGCTCTGTGAGCTGCACCGAAAGCATCGTTAACATATACTTCGCAAAGAGAAGCAAGCTCTTTAGAAAGTGCTTCGCCGTTTTTGGTTTCTTCAGCTCTGTAGCGGGTGTTCTGTAAAAGAACAACATCGCCGTCTTTCATAGCGGCAACCGCTGCTTTTGCATTCTCGCCAACAACTGTATCATCAGCCGCAAAAACAACCTCTTTGCCTAAATGCTCGCTTAAGCGCTTTGCAACAGGTGCAAGGCTTAATTCAGGCTTGGGTTCGCCCTTCGGCTTGCCAAGGTGAGAGCAGAGGATAACCTTACCACCGTCATTGATAAGCTTCTTAATGGTAGGAAGTGCTGCAACGATTCTGTTTTCGTCGGTGATAACGCCGTTTTTAAGGGGAACGTTAAAATCGCAACGAACAAGAACGCGCTTGCACTTAACGTTGATATCATCAACAGTCTTTTTGTTTAATACTGACATAATAAAACATCCTTTCGAAAGTAATATATTGACAATTTTTGAACAATCTTATTTTATAATATTGTTCCTTAATTTTCAAGATATTATTTTAAATTAGATATAATATTTTAAATATTTTGGTAATTCTAAATAAACTGTGGCAATTATTCGTCCCATTTATAGTTATGTAGCTGACCCTCGTTCTGTAATTCGGGATAGTTCCATTGCCTTAATACCTCATAAACGCCAACGCAAACGGTATTGGATAGGTTAAGGCTTCTTGCTTCGCCGATCATAGGTAATCTGACACACTCGTCGGGATGCCGGAGCAGTAACTCCTCAGGCAAGCCTTTAGTTTCTTTCCCAAAGAAAAGGTAGCAGTTATCCTCGTATATATAATCGGAATGAGTTTTTCTGCCCTTGGTTGTGAAAAATGCGTATTGACCCTTATTTTTAGAGAAAAAATCATCTAAATTCTCATAATAGGTAATATCCAGCAAATGCCAATAATCTAAACCTGAGCGCTTGAGTTTTTTGTCATCAATTGTAAAGCCCATCGGCTTTACAATATGAAGTCTTGCACCTGTTGCGGCGCAGGTTCTTGCAATGTTGCCCGTATTCTGAGGGATTTCGGGCTCAACCAGAACAATATTGAGTTTGGGCATAAATAGACCTCTTTCTTTTACTTGACAAATTAAGCCAAGATAGGTAGTATGAATTAAGGGTATTATAACAAAATTTTAATTTAAAATCAATAGAACCAAAGACGGAGATTTTATGAAAAGAAACAGTAATATTTTATCGCTTGCAAGCATTAAAGTCAGAAAAAAGGGAATATTCCGTTTCGGCGGCGGATTGTTTAAAACATTAAGAGCTTCCTATTTTGTTGCAACAGCATATTCGATTATGATGTGCATTGTTGTTTTAATGGGCAACATTGTTTTAATGAGTGAATATGCCGATAAATCAACTGCCGATAGAGCTGCAGTTTATGATGAGCAGAGAATCTATATGTTTACCATGATTTTGGTTGTTATTGCAATGATTGTTGCGATAATCGGCTTTATAAAAAGGATTATTCCGCTGTTCTTATTTTGTAGCTTGGTTAATCTTATAGTCGCCTTTACCGTTTTCTATGGCATCAGCGTTAAGAATGACCTGCAAAACGGTGGACAGACTAATTTCTGGATGCTTTTCGGCGTTCCATCTATTATTTGCGCGGCTTTAGCCGTTGCGCTCGGAATTATCCTAATTGTTGATAGAGTTAAGGTTATCAAAGAGTATGACGCGATTGTTTATAAGCTTTACAAAACTGCCGAGGGTTACGAGGAGGACAATATTGACACCGCGAATTTCGAAACCTTGCTCGATAATTATGATGGGAAAGAAGTTTTCCGCAACGATATTCCGCTTAAAAAATCCTTGAAAAAGAGAAAAGAAAAGCAAGAAAAAGAATAATTCAACTTTAAAATTTCATATAAAAACGAAAAAGGCTGCCGGATTATTTCCGGCAGCCGTTATTTCGTCATGCAAATTTAGGCATTGGTCTTGTTAAGACGAACTACGAGGGCAGATTTCTTTCTTGCGGCATTGTTCTTATGAAGAATACCTTTAGTTACAGCCTGGTCAATCTTCTTAACAGCAACTTTTACGCACTCTGCTTTATCATCGGCATTGTTAGCAATAGCAGCATCAGCCTTCTTGATAACAGTCTTAAGTGCAGAGTTGTAGCTTTTATTACGCATGTTGTTAGCTTCAGCAACGAGAACGCGTTTCTTGGCGGATTTAATATTCGGCATAATTCCACCTCCTTGAGTAGTTTTGCAGGTTCAAAGGCACAAAATCACACTTTTCACCAAATCACAGCGAGTATATAATATCACTCCTTAAAGTAAAATGCAACACTTTTTTCAAAAACTGCATTAAATTTTAAATCTCATAAAAACTGTTGCAGAATAAAGCAAAATGCAACTGATAATAATATTTTAAAACTATTATCGGGCGGTGATGCATTTGTTTTCAGACCTAGCGATAGAATTTGCCTCGGATAAATCAAAACAAAGTAGCGGAATAAGTAAAACAGAGGATTTTTCTGAAGATATAAAGGTTACAACTGTTAAAATATTAAGTCAAAAAGTAGCCGAGGAATTAGGAAAGCCAAAAGGCGAATATATTTCCTTTGAATCGAAAAGAAACGAGAATATTTTTGATTTTCAAAACATCGCCGATTTAATAACTGAAAATTTATCAAAGCTAATTGGGAATCTTAGCAGAACGACTTTGGTTGTCGGCATTGGAAACACTGAGGTTACACCCGATGCGTTGGGACCGAAAACGTCATCAAAAATCTTTGCAACAAGACATCTTGATACTATGAGCTTACAACAGTTTGGATTAGGTAAAATCAAGCCCGTTGCCGCAATTTCTCCCGGTGTTTTAGGTCAAACGGGGATTGAGCTATTTGAGATTGTAAGAAGCGTTTCCGCTTCAGTAAAGCCCGATTTGATTATTTTTATTGATGCATTGGCGGCTAATGAGGTTTCGCGCTTGGGAAGCTGTGTTCAGATAAGTAACACAGGGCTTTGCCCCGGTTCAGGTGTTGGCAATAAAAGGGCAGAGCTGAGCTATGAAACGCTTGGAATTCCGTGTATAACCATTGGTGTTCCAACCGTTGCTAATGCGGCTCTTTTTATAAAAAGCAATGAGATAGAAGCTGATGCATGCAGATATATTGTAACGCCTCGGGAAATTGATAGAATAATAGAAACCGCCAGCACCGTTTTATCCAACGCTATAAATCGGAGTCTGCAGCCTTATGTTGACCGAGAATTATTATCACTTATCGTCTAATTAGGAGAGTTTTTGCATATTATTTAGTAAAACTTGTAAAGGGATTTTACTGATGATACGATTTTCTGCGGCGTTCAGGTTTTTACTTTGCCTTTTTATCTGCTTTTTAATAGTTTGTGGCTTTGTTGTTTTAGAACCGGCTTCGTTTATAGGAAAAACCGCCTGTCTTTCGGTTATGGCAACATATCCCGATGGGTTTAATTACTATAAGAGCAGCGAAAAAAATATATATGATGATATTTTACTTGGAGATATTTTTACTGGAGAAAAAGCCGATTTAGAAACAGAAAGCTCATCAGAAATATATGCAAAACCCGCCAGCGTATCAATAAAGGAAACGGTTATAGGAAGCATAATAAAAAAGACTCTTTCGCCATATAACGCTAATACTAATTACGATAAGGTTTATATGTCTAACAGCGCAAAAGCCGATATAAATATAAAATCACTGCTAAATGATTCGTTGGATTATTCAATTGCAAAAAACGGCGAGCCTCAGGTTCTTATATATCATACCCATGCTACCGAAGCGTTTATGGATAATGAGGAGCAGTATTACACCGATTTTGATGAGCCGAGAACTACTGATACCGAGAAAAATATAGTTAAAATAGGGGAAATAATAAAAGAAAAATTAGAGAGTAACGGTATTGCGGTTATTCATTCAAAAACAATACATGACCACCCCGGCTTTTCGGGAAGCTATTCGCGTTCAGCAGATACGATTCAATCAATTTTAAAGGATTACCCATCAATTAAGGTTATAATTGATGTTCATAGAGATTCTATAACCGGCGGAAAATCGGATAAGGTTGCGCCCGTTGTTAATATAGACGGTAAAGAGGCGGCGCAGGTTATGCTTGTTATGGGTAGCCAAACGGGGAGTATTACAGATCATCCCGATTGGAAAGAAAATCTAAAGCTTGCAGTAAAACTGCAAAACCGGTTTGAAACCGATTATCCGATGCTGGCCAGAGCAATGCTTTTAAGAAGCAAAAAATATAATCAAAACCTTTCAAAAGGCGCATTTTTAATCGAAATCGGCAGTGATGCAAATACCTTTGAGCAAGCAAAATACTCTGCCGAATTAGTTGGAAATTCAATAGTTAAGGTTTTGGAAAATGAAGGTTGAAGGACATTGGGAAGTAAAAATAAAATTATGTTTAGGACTATGCTTGTAACTCTCGGCGTAATTGCGCTATGCTTTATTGCGTTTTATTTTATAGGCATTGCCTTTAAGAATACCGAAAAAATTGCTTATAACAGAAACAGCGAGCTGTTTGAGATTGTTGATAAGGACAAATTTTCGCTGTTTGGCAAAGAGTTTAGTCTTCCAATAATTTCGGTTGCGGAAAAATTAAAGGAAATATTTTTAAAATATTCATCAGGGCTATTGAGAGTTTTTTCCTATGTAATAAACGGAATCAAAGAGGGAATAAACTTAATGATAAAATAAAAAGGTTGCCACAACATTGTGGCAACCTTTTTACTATTGAAAGGAGGCAAGAGCGTTATGCTCTTGCCTCCTTAAAATTATTTAGTTTTTGTCAAGGCAGGAGAAGGATCCCTTTGTCTTACACCTTGCACTCTCACATTGATTTATAAAGATAAATTTACTTTATCCATACCTCGACATTTCATCGCGGAGATAGACAGTTCCTGATTTGCGGCGCATATAAACGCTCATAACCAGACCGAAACCGCAGTATGTAAACAGCAAGGATGTTCCGCCTGCGCTGAAAAGCGGCAGGGTAACACCGATAACGGGCAACAGCCACAGGCACATTCCGACATTTATAATGGTTTGAGAAAGAAGCATCATAAATACTCCTGTGCAAATAATAAGGCCCATTTTACTGTCTGACAAAAAGCCGATTCTGAGGATTCTTATACAGATTGCGGAAATTAAGCCTAAAACCAACAAGCAACCGAGAAGACCTGATTCTTCGCCGATACATGTGAAGATAAAATCGTTGTATCCGTAAGGAACGCCGCCCGATTGGGTCATAGTTCCTTTAAACAGGCCTTGGCCTAAAAATCCTCCGTTAGCTAATGCAATTCTGCCCTTATACTGCTGATAAAGGGTTCCAAGATAATCTCCCGCTTCACCTGTAAACAACGCGTTTATTCGCGCTTGCTGGTCATCATTCATCAAGAAGAAATAGGCAAAGGGTGCAGCAATTACAGCAGCAGAAAGCAAGATAATAAAATATCTTATGGGAACGCCTGCAACAAACATCATTCCAACAAACATTATGGCGAAAACCAAAGCGGTTCCGTCATCACCCTGAAAATGAATAAGAAGAACGGGAGCGGCACCATGGATACATAAAAGAACAACATGCCAGAACTTTTTAACCTTATCGCCGATTTTAAAGCAATGGTAAGCAAAGGTTAAAATAAAACAAATTTTCAATAGCTCAGAGGGCTGGAAAGAAATATTGCCGGGGAGCGTAAGCCAGGCCTTATCATCGGTAGCGCCGGGGGCATGGCCGATAAAAAAGGTTAAACCAACCGGAATTAAACCAACTGCCGCAACAATAGGCCAGAAGCGGCAGATATTTTTATAATGCAGAGTGCTTATAAAAATAACGGCAATAATACCCAAGACCATTGAAACAGCCTGGGTTATAAAGTCATTTAAACCTTTTTGGGCATAGGTTGTCGAAAAAACGGCGATACATCCGAACGAGGTTGTAACAAGGCAGAGAATATATAAAAGCTTATCACATTCTCGGATATAGTCGGCAATGCGCCTGAAAAATAATCTCATATTTAAAAACCTTTCAAAATATAGGGTTAATTGCATTTATTTTCTTCATTATAAATCATTTTAAAAAATAGTTCAAGATAGACTTTAAATATCAAAACAAGTGTGTTATAATAGGCATAGATTATGTAGAATTAAGGTGTTTTATGGCTGCAGAAGTTTTTATAACGCATTCCCGCGCCGAAACCGAAGCTGTTGCAGAGAAGCTTGCAGATAAATTGAGCGGCGGCGTAGTCGCTTTAAAAGGCGATTTGGGTGCAGGTAAAACCTGCTTTACTGCGGGTCTTGCCAGGGGCTTGGGATATATGGGTGATGTCAACTCTCCAACCTTTGCCATTGTTAATGAATACAAAGGCGGCAGAAAAGCTGTTTATCACTTTGATATGTATCGTATAGATGGTTGGGAAGACCTTTATACAACCGGATATTTTGAATATCTTGAATCGGGCGGCGTTTTGGTTATTGAATGGAGCGAGAATATAGCTTCTGCTTTGCCTGAGCATTATCTCGAGGTTACTATTGAATATTTAGGGGAGAATGACCGTTCTATAACGGTTAAGGATATATAATGAAGATTTTGGCGGTTGAATGCACTGCTTCGCCTGTTTCTGCGGCTTTAGCGGAGGACGGAAAAATATTAGGCGAATATTTTTTGAATCAGAAGACAACCCATTCGCAAATTCTGATGCCAATGATAGATTCACTTTTAAAGTTATGCTCTGTTAATCCTATTGATATTGATGCTTTTGCGGTAACGGTCGGCCCGGGTTCTTTTACGGGTGTCAGAATAGGCGTCAGCGCAGTTAAGGGTCTTGCAGAGCCTATCAATAAACCCTGCATACCTGTTTCTGTTTTGGAAGCGATGGCTTATAATATGGAAGCTATTGATTGCATAGTTTGCGCGGTTATGGATGCAAGATGCAATCAGTTTTATAATGCTTTGTTTAAAGTGAAAGGCAGTAAAATCGAGCGTCTTTGTGAGGATAGAACCATTTTAAAGGATGACCTCATAAAAGAGGTTGCTTTGCTGGAACGCGGCTCATTGCCTATTTTTGCAGTGGGTGATGGAGCGGATACTTTTTATGAAGCCGCAAAGGATAAATTGGATAATTTAAGGCTGACGCCTGTGCATCTTAAATATCAAAGAGCGACGGGTGTATATAAAGTAGCTGAAAATAGCAAGGCTTCTGTTTCGTCAGAAGAACTTTTGCCGATATATTTGCGCTTGCCGCAAGCTGAAAGAGAATTAAAAGCCAAGTCATTGGCTTCTGAAAGGAAGTAATATAGATGCCTAACTATAAAAAAGGCGATGTGATTGCTTTGGGTTCTGACCATGGCGGATTCCGGCTCAAGCAGGAGATTATCAAGCATTTAGAGGAGAAGGGGATTGAGTTTAAGGATTTCGGTTCTTATACTTCCGATTCGGTTGATTATCCCGAAATTGCAGAAAAAGTTTGCAATTCGGTAGCTGCCGGTCAAACTGTTCTCGGCATTCTAGTTTGCGGAACAGGAATCGGAATGTCTATGGCGGCTAATAAGTGCAAGGGTATCCGCGCCGCTGCCTGCTCGGAAACCTTTTCCGCTAAGTTTACAAGACTTCATAATGATGCCAATGTTCTTTGCTTAGGCGGCAGAGTTATTGGTCCGGGCGTTGCTTTGGAAATGGTTGATTCATTTATAGGAACCGATTTCGAAGGTGGAAGACATGAGCGCCGTGTTAACGCTATAATGGAAATTGAAAATAAATAATAAATAATAAATTTTGGGAGATGTAAGAAAATGAATAAAAATGTTTGCGTATTTGACCACCCGCTGATTCAGCACAAGCTTACAATTCTTCGCAATAAGGATACAGGAACCAAAGAGTTCCGCGAGCTTATCAGCGAAATTGCAACCTTAATGTGCTATGAGGCAACAAGAGACCTTCCTTTGATGGATGTTAAGGTTGAAACTCCGCTTGCAATTGCTGATGCAAAGGTAATTGCAGGTAAAACTCTTGCTTTTGTTCCTATTTTGCGCGCAGGTTTGGGTATGGTTGATGGTGTGCTTCAACTTGTTCCCGCTGCTAAAATCGGTCATATCGGCTTATACCGCGACCCTGATACTAAG
>CASFLA010000066.1 GCA_949295415.1 uncultured Oscillospiraceae bacterium | reverse complement strand
AACGACGAAGTGTGAGGCGGGGATTGTTTGCGAAGCAAATGGTCGCCGAGCACGAAAGACGCGAAGCGGATTTATCCCCGATGGATCACCAAAAAATCCAAGTCATAAAAGGATTTGGATTTTTTTTATTATCATAAAACTTACCTCGGGGATTCGAACACTTTAATGTTACGCAAATGTTTTTATTATAAATACTATAATTGAGGGGATAAGAAGCCCTAAAAAGTGCATTAAGAAATAATATCTTTTCTTGAATCCAAACTCGCACCATTGATTCTTCCAATTACCTGCCATTACTAAGTAAAAAAGTAAAAGGGGCGCATCTATATATACCCAGGCAATATTAGCAGGAATAACGAAAACACCGGGTAGAACCAGCCACATTACCGAGAACATCATTGTATATCCTAATATTATTTTTCCTTTTGAAAACTTAATGGGAACTCTTGCAGCAGTTTGATATTCAATTGCTGTTTTTTCTTTTATTATAAAATTTTTGCCCTGAATAAGCAGAAAGAAAATAATCGCTACACCTAAGAGGATGGGGATTACCAGAACAAGAGCACTGCCTAATACACTATGAAGCATTATAACAATTACAATTCCTAAAATTAAGGCAATTAAAGAAAAAATAATGCTTAAAACCTTTTTCATACTAAACAACCTTTCGAAAATTCCATCTAGAATATTAACATATCGCAAGATTTAAGTCAATAATGCGTAAAAAATCAGGATAACACTTGTTTAATTTGTTTTATTTTGTTATAATATAGTGATTTTTGAAATTTTAACTTGTGAAAAGGGATGTTAAATTTATGTTAGCAGCAGAAAAGATAAGAAATGTTGCAATTATTGCCCATGTTGACCATGGTAAAACCACGCTGGTTGACCAGTTGTTGAAGCAGAGCGGAACCTTCCGCCAGAATGAGCAGGTTGCTGAGCGCGTTATGGACTCGAATGACCTTGAGCGTGAGCGCGGCATTACTATTCTTTCGAAAAATACAAGTGTTATATATGAAGATTATAAAATCAACATCGTTGATACCCCCGGGCACGCTGATTTCGGCGGCGAGGTTGAGCGAATCTTAATGATGGTTGACGGTGTTGTTCTGCTTGTTGATGCCTTTGAGGGCTGTATGCCGCAAACAAGATTTGTTCTTGAAAAGGCGCTTGGTCTTGGCAAAAAAGCAATTGTTGTTGTTAATAAAATTGATAGACCTATGGCAAGACCTTTAGAGGTTGTTGACGAGGTTTTAGACCTATTTATTGAGCTTGGCGCAGATGATGACCAAATAGAGTTTCCCGTTATTTATGCTTCGGGCAGGGCAGGCTATGCCTCTTTAGAGCCTGATAAGCCGGGTGAGGATTTAAAGCCGCTTTTTGATGCTATTATCAGAGAAATTGATGCACCAAAAGGCGATGCAAACGGTCCCACTCAGGTTCTTTTCTCAAACATTGACTATGACGATTATATTGGCCGCATCGGCGTTGGCAGAGTTGAAAGGGGTAGTCTTAAAGTTGGGCAGACCGTTGCACTTTGCCACCGGGATGGAACTCATAACAACGTTAAGATAACCAAGCTTTTCTTGTTTGACGGATTAAAGCGCGTTGAGGTTGATGAAGCACCGTTTGGTGAGCTTGTTTCGGTTGCGGGTATTGCAAACCTTAATATTGGCGAAACCGTTTGCGACCCCGAGCATATTCAGCCGTTACCCTTTGTTAAAATTGATGAACCTACCATTTCAATGAACTTTATGGTTAACAATTCTCCCTTCGCAGGCAGAGAGGGTAAGTTTGTAACCTCAAGAAACCTTCGCGACCGACTTTTCAAAGAAGTTGAAACCAACGTCAGTATGCGAGTTGAGGAAACCGATTCGGCTGATACCTTCAAGGTTTCGGGCAGAGGCGAGCTGCATCTTTCAATTTTGATTGAAACAATGCGCCGTCAGGGCTATGAGTTCCAGGTTTCTTGTCCTGAGGTTATTTATAAATATGATGAAAACGGCACAAAATTGGAGCCGATTGAGCTTTTAATGATTGAGGTTCCTGAGGAATATGTTGGCGCGGTTATGGAGCGTTTAGGCACTCGCCACGCCGAAATTCAGAATATGGGAACAAGAGAAACAGGACTTAGCCATTTAGAGTTTTTGATTCCTGCACGCGGACTTATCGGTTACCGCTCGCAGTTTATGACCGATACCAACGGCAACGGAATTATGAACCATATTTTCCATGGCTATGAGGCTTATAAGGGTGATATTGAAAACCGCTTAACAGGTTCGCTTGTCGTTCATGAAACGGGCGAAACAACAGGCTACGGCCTTTTTAACACCCAGTCACGAGGCAGACTCTTTGTTGGAGCAGGCGTTCCCGTTTACGAGGGAATGATAATAGGCGAGAATCCGAAAAATGAGGATATTGTTTGTAATGTTTGCAAGAAGAAGGCCGCGACCAATATGCGCGCCGCAGGCTCTGATGATGCTTTAAAGCTCACACCGCCTTCTGTTCTTAGCCTTGAACAGTCGCTTGAGTTTATAAAATCGGATGAATTGGTTGAGATTACACCCGAAAATATAAGACTCAGGAAGAAAATTTTAAGCAAAGAACTCAGAATGAAAGCAGAAAGTAAGTTAAAAAGGTAACTTTTAATTATGGAATATATTATTCTTGATAATGAATGGAATACCACTTTCAGAAAAGTTAACGGAAAATGCTTTAATGAGCTTATTGAAATTGGCGCGGTAAAGTTAGATGAAAACTTAAAGGAAATTTCGAGATTTTCGGTTCTTATCCGCTCAACCTTTACAAAAAAGCTTAGCGGCCGTTTTCAAAGACTTACTAATATAAACACTGAAGAAATGCGCAAAAAGGGTATGACCTTCCAGCAGGCGATTTCTTTATATACGGAATGGGCAGGGAAGGATGCAATAACTTTAACCTGGAGTAATTCCGACCTTTATGTTTTGCTTGAAAATTTCCGTTTAAGAAAAGGTATTTCAACCATTCCCATTATAAGTAAATATATTGACCTCCAAAAATATACTCAGAATGAAATGCGCTTAAAGGGAAGCAATATAACCTCGCAGATTTCGGTTTCTAATGCGGCAGTTTCGCTTGGCATTTCTATTGATGGCTTAGAGCTTCATAGAGCACTTGATGATAGCCTGCTTTGTGCCGAGATTTTGAGAAAGGTTTATTGCAAAAAACGCCTTTTGGAGTATGTAATTGATACAACCGACCCCGATTACTATAAAAGGCTTACCTTTAAGGCTTATATTATTAAGGATATAAATAATCCTTATGTTAATAAGAAAAAGATGGAATTTACCTGCGATAAATGTAATGAAAACGCAGTCAGAATGACTCCTTGGGCATTTAAAGGTCAGTCGTTCAGAGCAGAGTTTTTATGCCCTAAATGCAGTAACCGCTTTGTTGGCAGGGTTTCCTTCAAAAAGTTTTATGATAAGGTTGTAGTTAAGCATAATACTGCGCCTATCGTTGAAGTAACTCCAAAGCAATCCGGGCAAACAGAAAATCAATAATTGATAATCACCCGTTATTTAGAATATTATATACGGGTGATTTTTTATGTCTGTATGGACTTATTTTGGAGCTTTGCTTTTAATTTTGTGCGGCATTTATTTGAGCTTTAAATTACGCTTTTACCAGGTTTTGGGCTTGAAGGATATTTTCTCTGTAACCGTTTCAAAACTCATTAAAACTAAAGATTTTGCAGGGTTTAAGGCGATGTGCTTAGCCCTGGGCAGCACAATAGGCATTGGGAATATTGTCGGTGTTTCGGCGGCTATCATGTTAGGCGGCCCGGGCGCGATTTTCTGGATGCTCGTATCGGGATTTTTAGGGATGATTATTAAATATGCAGAGGTTTATATCTGCGTTGACGATGCTCTCAAAGCAAAAAGAAAAAACGGCGGTCCTATGTTCGTTCTAAGGGGTATTTGGGGCCCATTTTTTGCGATCATAGTTATTCTTGCAAGTGTTTTTGCAGGTAATATGATGCAGTCAAAGGCTATTTTTGAGTTTATTATCATTGGATTTGATATAGCTCCGATAGCTGTTTGCCTTTTGACTATTCCGCCGCTTTTTTTGATTGTTTCAGGCAAGGATAGGCTTTATCAAAGCTTTTCAAGCCTTTTTGTTCCTATTGTTTCTTTACTTTATATTGCCGCAGCTGTTATAATTATTGCGGTGAATTTTCATAATGTCCCGTTAGCGCTAAAGTTAATTTTTAAGTCGGCTTTTGGGTTTTCTTCAGTAGGCGGCGGCTTTTCGGGTGTCGCAATTTCTGCTGCTGTTCGCAACGGAATGATGAAAGGGCTTTTTACTCATGAGGCAGGAATGGGCTCTGCACCTATAGCCCACGCATCTGCAACAGTAAAAAAACCGCATACACAAGGTGCCTGGGGAATAATTGAGGTTTTTATTGATACTGTTATAGTTTGTTCGTTGACAGCGCTTGCTATATTGTCCTCCCCGTGTTATATTAACGGAGGATTTAATGACCCGTTCAGGCTTGTTCTATCAGTTTTTTCGGATGTTTTCGGAAAGCTTGGGTTAAAGAGCTTAAGCTTGTTTGCTTTCTTATTTGCCTTTGCATCTATGATAGGTTGGTCATTTTATGGAGCAAAGGCACTTGAGTATTTATCTTCAGGGAATAAACTGAAAAAAGCTTATGCCGCAATATTTGCGTTGGCATTTCCGCTGTCATTGTTTTTGCCCGATAATCTGATTTGGAGTTTTACCGATATTTTTAATACCTTGATGCTACTGCCCAATGTTATAATGATTTTCTGTTTGGCAGATAGGATAGTTATAAAGAAAGGAAGTTTTAAAAATGATTTGCAACCTTTGCCCGAGAAATTGCGGTGCATTAAGAACCGAAACTGAAGGTAACGGCGTTTGCAAAATGCCGTCCTTACCCGTTGTTGCAAGAGCGGCTCTGCATTTTTGGGAAGAGCCTGTAATCAGCGGAACAAAGGGTTCGGGAACGGTTTTTTTCAGCGGTTGCTCATTGGGTTGCGTTTTTTGCCAGAATGAAGAAATTTCTCATAAGCGCTTTGGTAAAAAGATAACTCCAAAAGAGCTTTCAGATATTTTTAAAAACTTGGAAGCGCTGGGTGCACACAATATAAATCTCGTTAACCCAACCCATTATCTTGAGGCTATCTTGCAGGCGATTTCCATTTATAAGCCGAATATTCCTTTCGTTTATAATTCCGGCGGATATGAAACCATAGAAGCTATTGAAAAAGCCGCAAGCTTCTGCGATATTTTTCTTATTGATTTAAAATATGTATCTAATGATAAGGCGGAGCGATACAGCAAAGCTAAGGACTATCCCGAGTTTGCAAAAAAGCAATAATTAAGTGCCGGGAAATAATCGGTCCTAATGTTTATAACGAGCAAGGTATTATGCAAAAGGGTGTTATAGTCCGCCATTTGATACTGCCGTTAGCTACCAATGATGCAATAGAGGTTATAGATTTTGTAAAGAACAATCTAAAAGGAACGGCGTTAAGCCTTATGAGTCAATATACTCCTTGCGGCAACCTTGAAAATCATAAGGAACTGCAAAGGAAAATAACAAAAAGAGAATATGAAAAGGTTTTAAGCTTTGCTATGGATAGCGGCATTGAGGAGATATTTATTCAAAACCTTTCAAGCAGTAATAAGGATTATATCCCGCCTTTTGATTTAAGCGGAGTATGATTTAGGTATATTCCTTATGTTTCCTTCATAATATTTAGCGGTATTAAAGTTTTAAAGACTTCGGAGGAAACGGTATGACAGATTTAAGTATTTATAACGATATTGCCGCAAGAACAGGGGGCGACATCTATATAGGTGTTGTCGGTCCGGTAAGAACAGGGAAATCAACCTTTATAAAAAAGTTTATGGATACCCTTGTTATACCGAATATTGCGGGCGATTATTCAAAGGAAAGAGCAATCGATGAGCTTCCCCAATCGGCAGGCGGCAGAACCATTATGACCACCGAGCCGAAATTTGTGCCCGAAAAGAGCGTTGAAATCAAAGTTAAAGACGCAGCAAAAATGAATGTCAGACTTATTGACTGCGTTGGCTATATTGTGCCGAGCTCGTTGGGCTATATTGAGGACGATAATCCGCGTATGGTCAGAACGCCGTGGTTCGAGGACCCTGTTCCTTTTAATATGGCGGCAGAATTTGGAACTAAAAAGGTTATAACTGAGCATTCAACAGTTGGACTTTTAATAACAACCGACGGCAGTATCAGTGATATTCCGCGTTGGGAATATGAGGAGGCCGAAAGCCGCGTTATAGCCGAGCTCAAAGAGATGAATAAGCCGTTTATCGTGCTTATGAACAGTATGTATCCCGAGTCTGACTCAGCAAAAAGAGCCGCCGCCGAATTGGCAGAAAAACACTCTGTCAGCGTTCAAGCAGTAAATTGTCTTGAGTTGACTGAAAACGATATCAAGGATATTTTATCGGGTCTTTTATATGAATTTCCGCTTAAAGAAATTAAAATTAAACTTCCGATGTGGATAAACGCGTTGCCGTTAGAGCACCGTTTGAGCCGGCAGATTTATTCAAATCTCAATAATTGCTCTGAAAAGGTTGAAAAGGTTGCCGATGCTAAATGCTTTGCAGAGGAATTTGCGCTTTGCGAAAATATCAGCTACTCGGCGTTGGAGAGTATTGATTTAGGTTCAGGCTGCGCCTCAATTACTGCCGATGTTGACCGCAGACTTTTCTATGATGTTTTAAAAGAGGCAACCGGCATTTCTATAACCAATGAGCAGCAGTTGATGAAAGAAATTATTGAATTTTCTAAAATCAAAAAGGAGTATTACCGCTTTAAAAATGCGCTCGATGAGGTTGAGGCAACGGGCTACGGAATTGTTATGCCCGAGATTGATGAGCTTTCATTAGAGGAGCCTGAAATCGTAAAGCAGGGCGGAAGATACGGCGTGCGCCTGCGCGCATCAGCACCTTCAATACATATGATGAAGGCGAATATAACTACCGAGGTAAGCCCCATAGTCGGCTCTGAAAAGCAATCGGAAGACCTTATAATGTATCTGCTTAATGAGTTCGAGGATGAACCGACAAAGATTTGGGATTCAAATATTTTCGGAAAATCCTTGCATGAGCTTGTTAATGAAGGCTTACATACAAAGCTCGCGCGTATGCCTGCAGATGCAAGATTGCGCTTGAAAGAAACGCTCGAAAAAGTTATAAACGAGGGTTGTTCGGGACTAATTTGTATTATTTTATAAAAAAATTCATAAAGCGTTATTGAATTTTTAAAAAATTTATGTTAATATGAATTTGAATCAAAGGAATGCACGTCATTTTTAAAAAAGACGTTTAAATAATGATATAAGGAGAAACAATAATATGAAAAAATTTGTATGTCCCGTTTGCGGCTATGTTCATGAAGCAGAAGTAATGCCTGAGGGCTTCACTTGCCCCGTTTGCAAGGTTCCCGGTTCTAAGTTCAAGGTTATGGAAGAGGGTAAGCTTGCTGCAGAGCATGAGTATGGCATTTATGCAAAAACCGTTAAAAACAACCCTGATATTTCTGAGGAAGATAAGGCATATATCTTTGAGCAGTTAATGGCTAACTTCCAGGGCGAATGCAGTGAGGTTGGTATGTATCTCTGCATGGCAAGAATTGCTCATAGAGAGGGCTATCCCGAAATTGGTCTTTATTGGGAGAAGGCAGCATATGAAGAGGCAGAGCATGCTGCAAAGTTTGCTGAGCTTCTCGGCGCTGATTTAGAGCCTAATATGAAAGCGACAACTAAGGATAACCTTGCATGGAGAGTTGATTGCGAGTTCGGCGCAACTCAGGGCAAGTTTGATTTAGCATCCTGCGCTAAGAAAAACGGTCTCGATGCTATCCATGATACCGTTCATGAGATGGCTCGCGATGAGGCTCGCCACGGCAAGGCTCTCAAAGGCTTACTCGAGAGATATTTCAAATAATAATTGATTAAATTTTGAAGATATGCTACTATAATGTTAGTAGCATATTTTTTTATGCTTCAGATAATTGATACAGGAGAAAAGAAAAATGAAAAAATTATTTGCCCTTATGTTCACCCTTATTTTCGTTTTATCGCTTTCTGCCTGCGCCAAAAAAACGGGCGGTAGTGATAATTCTGAGGAAACGAGTAAGCAACAGTCAACTGTTGAAACCGTTTCGAGCGAGGCTTCTAATGCATCTAATCCTACTGCCGGCAAACCTGCAGTGAATGCGTCAGAGGCTAAAATTTCCAAGGATAAGGCAATTGAAACCGCTCTTAAAAAGGTTTCCAAGAAAAAGGCCGAGGTTCATGACCTTGAGGCAGAGCTTGATATAGAAAACGGCGTTCTTGTTTGGGAAGTTGAATTTGAGGACGGTAAGTTCGAATATTATTTCGAAATCGATGCCAAAACCGGCTCGATATTAAAACAACAAAACGGAAAAGACTAAATAAAAAAACCGTGTGGTAACGCACGGTTTTTTGTTTTATCTTTTATATTCTATTATATCACTTATATCACAATTTAAAGCGGCGCATAGTTTATCAAGAGTTTTTGTTTCAATGTTTTCATTGGCTTTTAATCGGCGTATTGTTTTGCTATCAATTCCGCATGCTTCGCGCAATTTATATGTTGTAACGCCCTTATTTTTCATCGTAATCCAAAGTTTATCAAATGTTATCATAACACCACTCCTTGACAACTATTATTATGGGGGTTATAATCTCAAATATTAAGGGGATATAGTCCCCATAGTTAGAGGGCGTTATGATTTTGAAAATTGTTATAGCAGGGTGCAGGTATTATAATAATTATGATGAAGCAAAAGATTATATAGATTTTTGCATTAGAGAAATCAAGAAGAATAACACAATTGTTATTCTTTCGGGAGGGTGCAGAGGTGCTGATGCCATAGGCGAGAGATATGCTATAGAAAATGGATATGAGATAAGAAAATTCGTTGCCAATTGGGATAAATACGGCAAAGCAGCAGGGCCTATCAGAAATGAGCAAATGGCAAAAGAGGCAGATTATATAATTTGCTTTTGGGATTATGAAAGCAGAGGGACAAAATCGATGATAGAATATGCAAAAAAATATTCTAAACCTTGCAAGATTAAAAAAATAAGTTCGAGAATCTAATGCTATATTGAAACTATTTGTATTTTATGTTATCATTTCAATTAACTAAAATAACAGGGTAAAACAATGGATAACGGATTAGAGATTTTATATGAAAATGAAATGTATGTTGTTCTGATAAAACCCGTTGGTGTATTATCGGAAAGCACAGGCTCAAAAAGTGTTGCATCGCTTTTAGGGGTTGATGAACTTTACACCGTTCACAGACTTGATAAGGATGTGAGCGGTGTTATGGTTTATGCCAAGACCAAGGCCGCGGCGGCTTTTCTTTCTGCGCAGATGCAAAGCGGTGAATTTTCAAAGGAATATTTGGCGGTAGCCGAGGGTAAGCTTGAACAACAGGGAAGACTTGTTGACCTCCTTTTTCATGATAGAAATAAAAATAAAACCTATGTTGTTAAAAGGCAACGCAATGGCGTAAAAGAAGCAAGCTTAACCTATGAAACAGTTGAAATTAAGGAGATGGATACCGGAGAATTATCGCTATTGAAAATTAAGCTGGAAACGGGCAGAACTCATCAAATCAGAGTTCAGTTTGCTTCGCGTGGCCATTCGCTTTATGGAGATAAAAAGTATGGCGCGACTTTTTCGGATAAAATAGCGCTTTTCTCTCATAAGATTTCCTTTATTTGCCCTAAGACTAAAGAGCGTGTTATCTTTACCTCAAGCCCTGATTCTGTAGCCCCTTGGAACTTATTTTTTTAAAGCCAATTTGCAACTTGGGCTTATTTTATAACTTAAAATTGCCATAAGAAATCATTTGACCGCCGAAAAACTTAATTTTCGGCGGTTTGCACTTAACGATATCAGGGAATTTTATCAATTCCCGATTTTTATTGACAAATTTTTTGCTCCTTATGTATAATTTATAATTATATTTTATATGTATAAAATGTTTGAAGGCAATATTTATGTTTAAGAGTGAATATCTTAACAAGGTTTATGCTGATGTCCAGAAGCGTAATCCCGGTGAAACCGAGTTCCATCAGACAGTTCAAGAGGTTTTGGCTTCAATTGAACCGGTTGTTGAAGCTCATCCCGAGTATCAGAAACTCGCAATTATTGAGAGAATGGTTGAACCTGAGAGACTTATTAAATTCCCTGTTTCTTGGGTTGATGATAACGGTCAGGCTCAGGTTAACCGTGGCTTCAGAGTTCAGTTCAACTCTGCAATCGGTCCTTATAAGGGCGGTCTTCGTTTCCATCCCACCGTTAACGGAGCATTATGAAGTTCCTTGGCTTTGAGCAGACCTTTAAAAACTCTCTTACAACTCTGCCTATGGGCGGCGGTAAGGGTGGCTCTGACTTTGATCCTCAGGGTAAATCTGATGCAGAGGTTATGCGCTTCTGCCAGAGCTTTATGACCGAGCTTGTTAAACACATTGGCCCTAATACTGATGTTCCTGCAGCTGATATCGGTGTTGGTGCTCGTGAGATTGGTTATCTTTACGGCCGGTATAAGAGACTCCAGAATGAGTTTACCGGAGTTTTAACCGGTAAGGGTATTTCCTATGGCGGTTCGCTTATTCGTCCTGAGGCAACAGGTTTTGGCGCTGTTTATTATACCGTTGAGATGCTCAATCACTTTGCCGATGATATTAAGGGCAAGACTTTCGCTGTTTCAGGCTTCGGCAATGTTGCTTGGGGCGCAGTTAAAAAGATTAACGAGCTTGGCGATGACCTTGTTGCAGGTGCAAATATAGCAGGCTTCGAGAAGGTTGCAGAGGCTATGGTAGCTCAGGGTATTGCATACTAATACGTAAACTTTTTGGAGGGGATAAAACCCCTCCTTTTTTGTTTTTATATATTGGTTTGCATCCTTGTTTTGCTTGACTTTAATATATGCTTATGAGATAATATTTTTAGCAAAATTTTAGTTTTGAAGGCGGAATTTATAATGATTTTTGATGCAATAAATAACCTTGCTGAGTATGCAGTCAAAGCAGGTCTTATAACAACTGAGGATAAGGTTTATTCCATAAACAGAGTTTTAGAAGCTTTAAACCTTGATGAATATGAGCAGCCCGATGCCGTTACCTGTGATAATCTTGAGGAAATTCTAAAGACTATCTTGGATTTTGCGGCTGAAAACGGGATTATTGACGATAATATAACCGAGCGTGACCTTTTTGATACCAAAATTATGGGTTGCTTTATGCCGAGGCCGAGCGAGGTTATAAAAACCTTCTGGGATAAGTATAGCATAAGCCCCGTGGCTGCTACCGATTATTACTATAAGCTTAGTTGTGATAGTGATTATATTCGCCGATACCGCATAAAAAAGGATATGAAATGGGTAACTAAAACCGCTTTTGGCAACCTTGATATTACAATTAACCTTTCAAAGCCCGAAAAAGACCCCAAGGCGATTGCTGCCGCGAAGAATGCCAAGCAATCAGGTTATCCCAAATGCCTGCTTTGCAAGGAGAATGAGGGCTACAAAGGCAGAATGAACCATCCTGCCCGTCAGAATCATCGTATTATTCCTATGGTTATAAATAATACCCCTTGGATGATGCAGTATAGCCCCTATGTTTATTATAACGAGCATTGCATTGTTTTTAATTCGGAGCATACTCCGATGGCTATAAATACCGCAACCTTTAAAAAGTTGCTCGATTTTGTTAAACTTTTTCCGCACTATTTTGTTGGCTCAAATGCCGATTTGCCAATCGTTGGCGGCTCGATTTTAACTCATGACCATTTCCAAGGCGGTCATTATACCTTTGCAATGGCAAAGGCGCCTATTGAAAAGGAAGTTTCATTTGACGGCTTTTCTGATGTTAAAGCAGGTATTGTTAAATGGCCTATGTCGGTCATAAGATTGTCTTGTCCCGATGCTGACAGACTTATTGCTCTTGCTGATGTTATTTTAAGAAATTGGCGCTCTTATTCTGACCCCGATGCTTTTATTTTTGCTGAAACTGATGGTCAACCGCATAACACAATTACACCGATTGCCAGAAAAAATTGCGATAACTTTGAGCTTGATTTGGTTCTTCGCAATAATATAACCACCGATGAGCATCCTATGGGTGTTTATCATCCGCATGCTGAGCTTCATCATATTAAGAAAGAAAACATCGGTCTTATCGAGGTTATGGGCCTTGCTGTTTTACCTGCAAGACTCAAAAACGAAATGAAAATTTTGGCCGAGAAAATAGTTGCAAATGAGGATCTTTATTCCAATGAAGCAACCGAAAAGCATGCAAAATGGGCTTATGATTTTCTAAAGAAATATGATAAGGTTGATGCATCCAATATTGATGAGATAATTCAACAAGAAGTCGGACTTGTTTTTGAGCAGGTTTTGCTTGATGCCGGTGTTTATAAAACCGATGAAAAGGGCAGAGAATCCTTTATGAAGTTTGTTAATTCCTGCAAATAATTCCAAATCAAACTATTTTACTAATATAAAATGCTAAATTTGTGGTTTAACGGTAATTTATATGTTAAAATGAAAGTAACAATTAACGATAAGGGTGATTTTTGATGAATAATTGCTTAGGCGTTATGCTTGACTGCTCGAGAAATGCAGTTTTTACAGTTAAATTTGTTAAAGATTATATTGATAAGCTAAGCCTTATGGGCTATAATGCTCTGATGCTTTATACTGAGGATACCTATGAAATTCCGAGCCAACCCTTCTTTGGATATATGCGCGGAAGATACTCGGTAGAAGAGCTTAAGGAGATTGTAAGTTACGGTGAAAGCAAAGGAATAGAACTTATTCCTTGTATTCAAACCCTGGCTCATGTTAATCAGATTTTCCGTTGGCCCGAATATCATAAAATCCGTGATATTGAGGATGTTCTGCTTATTGATGATGAGGAAACCTATGCTCTTGTTGAGCAGATGTTCAAGGTTTCGAGAGAATGCTTTAAATCTAAAAGAATACATATCGGCTTTGATGAAGCATTCAGAGTTGGCCTTGGGAACTATCTTTTTAAGCATGGCTATGAAAACAGATTTGAAATATTAAGCCGCCATTTAAAGAGAGTTTGCGAACTGGCCGAAAAATACGGTTTCAGACCTATGATGTGGGGCGATATGTTCTTCCGCTTGGCAAACAAGGGCGAGTATTATATTGAAGACCCAAGCGTTATAACCGAGGAAATTGCAAAAACTGTTCCCGAAAACTGCGATATTGTTTATTGGGATTATTATTCAACCGAGGTTTCGCGCTATGATATGATGATTAAGGCAAGCCGGCGCTTTGGTGGCGAAACCTGGTTCGCAGGCGGCGCTTGGATGTGGACCGGTTTTACTCCTCATAATGAAGTTTCTATAAGAAGAAATGCCGCGGCTTTAGAGGCTTGCCGAAATAATAATGTTGGTAATATTCTGATTACCTGCTGGGGCGATGACGGTGCAGAATGCGCCGGAATGAGCGTGCTGCCGACTTTGTTTGCCGCTGCAGAAATGGCCCGTGGAAACACCGATATGGAAAGTATCAAGGCTAAGTTTGAAAAGCTTTTTAACATTGCTTTTGATGATTTTATGAAGCTTGATTACCCCTCTATCGTTGTTGAAAACTATGCCACACTTATTAACCCTGATAAATATATGCTTTATAATGATGTTTTCTTAGGAATTTATGATGGTGCTGTTTTTGAAAACGGTTCAGAGGCCGGCTATTTTAAAAAGCATTCCAAGCAATTAGCGGAATTGGAAAATCATAGCGAATACGGATATATGTTTAAAGCAGCAAGGACACTTTGCGATTTAATGGAGGTTAAATACCATTTAGGAAAGCGCACAAGAGAAGCATATCAGTCCGGCGATAAGGAAGCCTTGAAGGTCATTGTTTCTGATTATACTAAGTGCGAAAAGCTACTCGATGAGTTTATCGTTGCCTTCCGCGAGGCTTGGCTTCATGAGAAGAAAGGCCATGGCTTCGATGTTCAGGATATCCGTCTGGGCGGCGTTAAGCAAAGGCTTATAAGCTGCAGAGAAAGGTTAGAGCAATATATAAACGGTGAAACAGACCATATTGACGAGCTTGATGAAAAGTTATTAAAGCGTGGAAACGGACCGATGATGGTCAACAAATGGCTGATGTGCTCACCTAATGTTATATCCCATCAATTGAACTACTGATAAAAAAAAGACCTTGATTAAAAAATCAAGGTCTTTTAATTTTGCTTCCTTACTATAGCGTATTCATCATCAAGCCTGAAATACGGGCATTTTTTATCATTAGAAACAATATATCTTGAATAATCATCCTCATCCATATTAACTAAGCAAATATATCCGTCGCAATCCTCATCATAAACATAGTTTGAGCAAAGCTCGCAATTTGTATCAGCCATAAAATCACACCCTTAAAATACTTAAACCTATTATATCATTTTGAAATATTAAAATCAACCAACCGAACAAAATACTTGCAGTTTCTAAAGATATGTTATAAAATAATTATTGTGGAATATAATACTCTAATAATTTGGAGGGATTATTGATGAAAATTTTTAAGAGAGTTTTGGCGCTCGTTATTATTACCCTGATGCTTTTAGTTCCCGCTGTAACCTCTAACGCCTTATCGGCAGGGGAAATAGCGCTTACTATTTCTGCCTCGGTTGATGGTAAAACGCCGCAGAAAGTCGTGATGAACTTCTCGCTTGAAAAGTTCGCTATGGACGGCGGCGTTAAGGACGATGAGCCGTTCGCTAAAGAAACCTTAACCATAGATACATCTAAGAACGTTAGCATCGAATATAAATTCAAGGCTGATGAAGTTGCGGCAGGCGATATCCGCTATGAGTTTAAAATGGTAAGCTGTAGTGACGAGAAGGTCATTATTGATAATAAAATCTTTGCAGTAACTCTTGGCGCCGAAATGGCAAAAACCGATGATAGCGCAGAAAATGCAGAGGAAATTTATGAATATGATGATCCGGCATACGCTAACGGTATTGCCCTTAAAACAACCTTTAAGGCTGTAACCTCGCTTACTGCAACCGTTAAGCCTGCGAAAGATGCAGTTATTGAAAAGGTTTATGACGGAACCGATAAAGCAACCATTCTTGCCAAGGATTATGTTTTAAGCGGCGTTAGAGAGGGCCATGATGTTCGTCTTACCGCAACTAATGCAGTTTACAATAGTGCAAATGTTAAAGAGGCAGCAACCGTTAAGGCAACCGGTCTTGCTCTTGCAGGTAAAGATGCCGCAAAATATAATCTTGAGACAGAGAGCATTGAGTTTGTTGGCAAGATAACCCCAAGGCCCATTACCGTTACTGCAGATAATATAGTTATGCCGCAGGGCTCCGCTGAACCTGAGCTTACTTATAAAACCTCCGAGGAAATTATCGAGGGCAATACCGTTATCGGTGCTCTTACAAGAATAAGCGGTTCTGAAATAGGCGATTACGCTATTTTAAGAGGAACGCTTTCGTTTGGCGATAACTATTTAATTACCTTCCAGGAAGGTAAATTTACAATTTCAAACTTTGCTCTTTGCGATAAGGTTGATACAGATTCCTTTATTAAGATCAGCGGTTATTTTGACCCGCAATTAACATTAACCGTTAAAAAACTTCTTGTTACCGATGCAACCTATAAGACTATGCAGGAGAATATCAGAAACGGCAAGGTTTTAGGCGCATATAGTGTTTCGCTCGGAACCGATAGCCTTGACGGCGATATTACAGTTTCTTTCCCTGTTGATGTTGCTTTCGAGGGCAAGCAGATATACATTTATCAGTTGTTTTCGTCGGGCGCTGTCACAAGCTATAAGACAGCGGCGGTTTCAGGCTATGTTTCTTTAAAAACCAACGAGATTTCTGACTTTATGATAGTTCTTGAGTCTGACGGTTCTGAAAAACCCAAAACGCCTGTTTGGAAGGTTATTTTAACTATCGTTCTTGTTATTTTAGGCGTTCTTGTCGGCCTTGCTGTTTTGTTGGGCCTTTGGTTCTTCGGTATGATTTTCTTCAATAAAACTGAGGAGCTCAAAACGATTATCAAAAAGATTAAAAGATTGTTTAAGAAATAATAAGCAAAATTAAAGCGGTTGGAATTTATAATTCCAACCGCTTTTAATTTTATTTAGTTTTCAAAAATATCTTTGTAATTTTTAATACTGTCGCTGATGATGCGAAGAGCTTCCTCTCTGCCTGCAACCTCATCAACCGCTGTTTCCTTATTTTCAAGCATCTTATAAACAGTGAAGAAATGGCGCATTTCATCAAATATATGCGAGGGGAGGTCTTTAATATCCTTGTGCATATTATAGTTGGGATCGTCAAACGGAATGGCAATGATTTTCTCATCACTATGGCCGTTATCTACCATAGAAAGAACGCCTATCGGATATGCTCTTACTAAGGTTAGAGGCTCAAGCGGCTCAGAACAAATGATTAAAACATCTAACGGGTCTTTATCATCGCCAAAGGTTCTGGGTATGAAGCCGTAGTTTGCCGGATAGCAGGTTGCGGTATAAAGTATGCGGTCAAGAATGATAAGGCCCGTTTCTTTATCAAGCTCGTATTTTTTTCGACTTCCTTTTGTTATTTCAACAACACAGATAAAGTCCTCGGGTTTTATTCTATCAGGTGAAATATCATGCCAAATGTTTGCCATAAATAAACCTCTTTCTTTAGATTTCATCCAAGAAGATGGAGAGAATATGAAGATGATTGGGAAAATTTCAAGTCTGCCCAAATTGCTTTAACATACTGCTCGGGTTCATATCCGAAGGATGCTTTTTTTGGCTAATAAACCAAAATAAACTTCAACGAATTTATCCTGGTCCATTGGAAGTAAAGTTTTTGTCTAAATCAAATAAAACTGCTTTTAAATTCATTATTTTTTCTCTTTAATTTCTTTTAAGATTCCAACAACAACATATCGAGAATTTTCTGTTTCGTATGAGCAGGTAGAAAGGGTTAAAATTCTATCGCCCTCTTGATATTTAACCTCTGATTTAAAAGTTGATTTGCGCTTGATTTTATTCATAAAATCAGCCAAAGATTTTTCAGTATGCTCAAAGGTGTAAGCATATGAGCCGGCCTCGGTTATAAAGCCTGAATAAATCTCTAATTTAGAAGCTTTTTCAGGCGTCAGATAATACATTACGGGATGTTTTTCATAATAGCCTGTTTTTCTGTAATCATCGAGACTTCCGAACATAGTTTTGTTCTTCATATTATGCCCGTAGATGATATAGTTCTTAGCTTCGTCAAAAGGCAAATTCCGGCTATCTGCGAAAATGCTTCCGGATTTATTGGGCTCGCCGCTGGGCATATTATAAAGGTATTGCTGATTATCCTTGCCTAAAACAACGGGGTAGTTGATTTTAGTATCGGGGGAATAAAGCCAGCCGATAATATCGGGGTATTTAAGCTTTAGCTTTTCAAAATCTACCGTTATCGGAACGGCAGGCGGCTTTGGCTCATCGGTATTTTCCGGAACACTTTGAACAGCGGGAAGCTCTACAACCGCATCGCTTATAATATCCCGATAGAGCGCTTTTGAATCGTTTTCTTCTAGCAACTGGGTTGTTATTTTATATAAAGAGAAAGCAAAAATGCCAATAAAAACAACCGATAAAATGATTCTTATTATTTTTGATTTTTTTATTTTTGTTTCCTCCTTAAATTTTAATCAAAATAGCCTTTATAGTTTACCTTGAAATTTGAATTTGGGAATAAGTGCTCGTAAAGCTCAATAAAATAGTCGTCAGTCATACTTGCAATATAATCGGCAACTATCATATTTGGCTCGGTTGCGGTATAAGGCTGCTCGCGCTTATAGTAAACCTTGTTTATATATGCGATATGATGAGTTAAGATGGGGGACTTCTTAGTTCCGTCCAATAAATCGTGAAGCAGTCGCTCATACATTTTCTGCATCATAGGTTTTATTGATGCGTGCAGAATATTGTCAACCTCGGGGGCTTTATAAATAAGCTCATAGTTATCCGATTTTGCTTTTTTCAGAGCAGAAAAATGCTCCTCATCCATTTTTATATAAGGCTTGCCGTAACTATTTTCAACAATATTTACAATAAGGTTATTTATAATTTCTGCATTGGTTATTCCAAGTGCTCCGTTTTCGTAAATATCACTATCTGCAATACCTGTGCGCATAGCGTCCTGACGGTCCTTACCCAGATATGCAATAATATCGGAAATTCGCATAACGCAGCCTTCAAGGGTGCAGGGAGCAAGCTTCTTTATATATTTTTTATCCTTATAGCATTTATCTATTTCGTTATCAAACTCCGAAAAACTCTGCATAGGCTTTGGCTTATATTCCGAAAGCTCCATTTCGCCGTCATGAGCAGCGATACCGTTCAAGGTTTGCAGGCTTATATTATAAGGAAAAATTTTATCAAGAACTCTTATGGAATGAATATTATGGCTGAAATGATTGCCTGTATTTTCAAAAAGGAGTTCATCAAGAAAGGTTTCACCTGCATGGCCAAATGGGGTATGCCCAATATCATGGCCCAAAGAAATTGCTTCAATAAGGTCAAGATTAAGACCCAAAGCCGAGCCGATAGTTCTTGCTATTCTTGAAACCAACTGAACATGCAGGCCTCTTCTCGTTATATCGTCATTCTTATAGAATGAGAGCACCTGAGTTTTATCGGCATATCGGTTATAGTAAGGGCAATGCATAATCTTATCAATATCGCGGATAAAGGGCGGCCTTAAAACAGTAGCCTTATCGCGCTCTGAATCGCGGCGGAGCGCCTTGTTGTTATCAAAAGCAAAGTTTGGCGTTGTGCCGTTTAATCTGTCTTCTTCGATTTTTTTAGAAATTTCGGGCGATAAAGATTCATATTTAAGCAAGTTCTCACCTCCGATAAAGTTCTTTATAAAATTATATCATAAAAGCAAGGCGAAGCCTTGTAAGGTGCGACAGCACCGATTAAAATGCAAGGCATTTTAACTTTTAGTCATTCAATGTTATCCGAAATAGTCTAAATCTTTGATTTAGTAACTATTTCGTGAGGTTATTAT
>CASFLA010000065.1 GCA_949295415.1 uncultured Oscillospiraceae bacterium | reverse complement strand
CGAAAAACCTTGATTTAAACGCGGATTGCTTAGACTGCGAGCAATATATGAACGAGTGCAGACCCGTTGTTATGAAGATAGATATTTAAGGTGTTGGTTATGACTAGAGAGCAATTTATAAAATTTAAAGCAGACCTGTTATGCTTTGGAGCGGCATTATCGGATAAGGCGAGAGAAATGCTTATTCTGGAGCACCCTCATTTCTTTGATAAGGGTTTTATTGATGCCGTTAACATGAATGTTCTGGGTTCTAATATATGTGTTAGTATAGCCGAGGCTTTTTCAGAAAATTCCAAGTATGTCTTGGACTTTTCCGACGGTGCTTATTTTATTGAGGCTTTCAACGAAAAGGCACCGGTCAGATTTTTCCCTCAGTTACCTAAAACGAACACAATAATTGATGAAATTGCGACCCTTCATGCAGACGGCTGTATTAACATCTGGCCGAGCACAAATTGCTGCTACGATAAGCCTGATATTAAATGTAAATTCTGTTCGCTTTTGCCTAAAACCAAGGCACCGATACCTGTAGAAGTTTTATGCGACGGACTTAAAAAACTAATGGCACAGGTGCCCGATTATACCCTTAATTTCAGCGGCGCAACCTATAAAAGCCCTGATATTATGGTTGATTATTGGTGTTCTCTTGCAAAAGGAATAAGGGAGTTTTCAAATTGCCCTATAGCAGTTGAATTTGTTCCGCCAAGCGATCTTTCTTTGCTTGAAAAATTAAAAGAATCGGGCGTAACGGTTGCTATTATGAATATAGAAATCGTAGCCGAGGAGCTTCGCAAAAAAATCTGTCCGGGTAAATCGGCAATAACTCTTGAGCATTACCATAAAGCGCTTAAAAAAGCGGTGGAGGTTTTTGGGTTTGGCCAGGTTTCGAGCGTTATGATAGGCGGTATTCAGCCGTTTGAAGATATCAAGAAGGAATGCGAATATTTAACCTCAATCGGTGTTTTCCCAACTATTATGCCCTTTAGACCATTAGATGATTGCACTTTCTTTGATGTTTCCTCCTGCAATCCTGATGAGCTTATTGAAATTTCGGAATATTTAGGAGCCTTACTCAGAAAAGAGCACCTTGCGCCTGAATGCCAGGAGGGCTGCACCAAATGCGGCGGTTGCTCTATTGAAAATGACTGCTATTTGGAAGGGAAAAACTAAAATTAGGAATATTGTATGAAATGTCCAAAGGATTTTTGTTGTTTTTCACAATGAGAATTATCCTATAAAAAGTTGCACTTTTTTTAAATTTGTGCTATAATCCATTTTAGACTCAATACTA
Source organism: uncultured Oscillospiraceae bacterium (assembly GCA_949295415.1). Classification (GTDB taxonomy): domain Bacteria; phylum Bacillota; class Clostridia; order Oscillospirales; family Acutalibacteraceae; genus UMGS172. Next base: position 31,257 of record CASFLA010000065.1, on the reverse strand, counting down.
TGGGAGGATATCATGAAAAAGTTTGTAAGAATCGCTTGCTTAGTGCTTGTTGTTCTCATGTCTCTTTCTGTTTTTGCAGCTTGCAAGGGCAATGGAGATAAGGACAATTCCAGCCAAAGCGGAGTAACAGATGCCAATTTCTCAACTGCTGATGTTCAGTTCGCAACTGCAGAAGGCGGAAGCGTTTACCGAATCATTCGTCAGGAGGGCGCTCAAAAGATTATGCTTTCTGCCGCTTCTGCAATTTCCAAGAGCATTAAGGCAATTGTAGGAAAGAGCCCTAAAAATACTGATGATTCAACACCTGCTGATGCAAATGTCCCTGAGATTCTTCTCGGTGAAACAAACCGTGAGGAAACCAAGACTGCAAGGAATTATCTCATTGAACAGTCAGGCCGTATCGGCGACTATATTATCGCAACAATAAATAATAAAATTGTTGTCTATGGTATGACCGATGAGGCAACTGCTGAGGCTGCTTCATATTTCGTTGATAACTATATTAAGGCTGAAGGCGTTAAAGGCGGTATTAAATACCTCGTCGCTAAGGAAGGCAACTTTGTTGATGCTTCCATTAACGGTAACACCAAGCTCTGCCGTTATACTATAGTTCGTCCTCACTTCAATAGCGCTTATCTCACTCAGATTGAGATTGACAGATTAGTTGCTACTGTTGAAGAAAAGACCGGCTATCGCTTTAACCAGACTGATGACTTTGATGTTAAAGAAAACCAAACCGAAAAGCTTCAGACTCCTGTAGCTGAGTATGAGATTATCGTTGGCAACTCAATGCGTGATGGCGTTAAGGCAATTACTGTTGAGGATGAATATGAAATTAGAATCGAAGGCAAGAAAGTTTACCTTAACGGCGGTAGCCCCTATGCAACCGCAATGGCTGTTACCAAGTTTACAGATATGCTTATCGGCGATAACAAGATTGCTTTAACCGATGCTAACACTGCAACTCTTTCTTGGAAAGCAACCGAGGCTGCTTTCAGCAACGAAATCTATTATAAGCCTACTTGGTACGATGAGTTCAACGGAACAGAAGTTGATACAACTAAGTGGACTATTGACTATGAGAACACAACCGGTTACGGCCGTATGGGTGTTGACGGTAAGCTTTGCAAGCGTAACCGTTTAGATCCTCCTAACTCCGGTGTTAAGGATGGTGTCCTTTACATGACTGCTGAGCAGGATGATGAAGCATACTACGGCGGTATGTTCTATACCAACGGAACCATGCGTTATACATATGGCTTACTTGAAGTAAGTAACATTCATCCTAAGGGCAACGGCTTCTGGGCTTCAACCTGGACTCTGTCTGATATTGGTCCTAACAACATTGCTTATGTTGAGGTTGACGTTGATGAGTGCTATGGTGCAGGAACCTGGGTTTATGGTAATACATTCGCTTGGCCGTCATCTTATGGTAAGTCTTTAGGTTATAAGTCCCTCCATGTAAACAATCGTTACTATTCACAGGACGGTCGTGGCTTCTGGATGGATTTCCATACCTTTGGCTATGAGTGGGATGAAGCAACCGTTCGCTTCACTGTTGATGGTAAGGTTTATGCTGAGCAGGATATGCAGACTGATGAGCGTGATATTGACGCATTCTGTATGCCGCAGCTTATTCGTATTTCTCTTTCAACCGGTTCTTCTGAGCAGGGTATGCCGACTCAGGACCCTGAGGAGTGGGCAAACACCGCTTCTTACATTATAGATTACTGCTATGTATATCAGAAAGAGGGCCAGCTCCTCTTCATCAACCCGGATCCTCAATTGAAACGCTAATAATTTGTTTATTTTAACAACCCCGCCAAGTTTCGCCCACTTCCCTATGGGATGTGGGCGTTTGGACGGGGTTGTTTTTTTAAAAAAATAAGCCTTAGCAGGAAACTGCTAAGGCTTTTCATATTTTAGAATAAATTGCTTAGGCCCTTTGGGAGGTGCTTTGACTTTGGCTCGATTCTATCTTCGATTGCAACATAATCGAGCGGATGAACTGCACTCTTGTAAGCCGGTCTTATAATTCTGCCGCTTGTTGTTATTTCTTCAACTCTATGAGCGCACCAGCCGCTGATTCTTGCTATTGCAAAAAGTGCGGTATAAAGCTCCTCGGGAATCTCGAGCATTGAATAGATAAAGCCTGCATAGAAGTCAACATTAGGGCAAACAACCTTTTTCTCCCCCTTAACCTCATAGAAAACTTCCGGAGCCAATTTTGCAACTCGATCCATAAGCAGAAGCTCCTCGTATCTGCCTTTTTGCTTTGCAAACTCTTCAGCGTTTTCTCTTAAAAGCTTTGCTCTCGGGTCAGACAAGGTATAAATTGCATGGCCTATACCGTAGATAAGACCTGAGCGGTCGCCCGCCTGCTTGTTGATGATTTTCCTTAAATAATCCTTTATCTGTTCCTCGTTGCTCCAGTCCTCAACGTTGGTTTTGATATAGTTCATCATTTCGATAACCTTTATATTAGCACCACCGTGCTTAGGACCTTTAAGCGAACTGACTGCACCTGCAATAGCCGAATAAATATCGGTTCCTGATGAGGTTAAAACTCGTGTTGTAAAGGTTGAGTTGTTACCACCGCCATGTTCGGCGTGAAGCATAAGCATAATATCAAGCAGATGCGCTTCCTCCGGGGTGTAGTTACTGTCAGGTCTTATAATGTGAAGAATATTCTCTGCAGTTGAAAGCTCAGCCTTGGGGAAATGAATATAAAGGCTTTCCTTATCATAGAAATGCTTTTTAGCCTGATAAGCATAAGCAACAATGATAGGGAAGCGAGCAAGCAGCTCAAGACTCTGACGGAGGTTGTTTTCCATTGTATGAACCTCTGCAGACTCATCATAAGAATAAAGCGCAAGAACTGCACGCGCCAAGTTATTCATGACATTGCTGCTCGGAACGCGGAGAATCATATCCTCAGCAAAATAATCGGGCAACTGACGCATCGAGCCAAGAACTGTGTTGAACTCGGCGAGCTCTGATTTTGTGGGCAACTTACCCATCATTAAAAGGTAAGCGGTTTCCTCAAAACCAAAACGATTTTCCTTTTTGCAATTATTAACAAGGTCATTTACAGAATATCCTCTATAGGTAAGCTCGCCCTCAATGGGCATTCTTTCGCCCTCGTTGAGCAAGTAGCCATGAACATTACAAATCTGAGTAACACCGGCAAGAACACCGGTTCCATCTGCATTACGAAGGCCGCGCTTAATATTATAGTTGTCAAAGAGCTGAGGATCGATTTTATTATGTTCTTTATAATCAGCGCAAAGCTCTTGGAAGTATTGTTGGGGTATCTTAACTTGGTCTTCCATAATGAATCCTTTCTCTAAAATGAAAAAATATCAGTGTGATAGATTTTGATTTCTATCACACTGTGTGTTTTATGATTTTATGAAAAAATCGCCTATTTGTCAATAAATAAAGTAAATAATCTTATTTTCTTTTGAAAATTATTTGCAATATTATGGATTAACCGCATATCTTGAAGATTTTACTTAATAAAATTAAGTTAGTTTTTAAGACTATGCATAGGTGCAGGGATTCTTCCACCGCGGGAAATAAACTTTAAGGGAGAATAGGTGTTAACCGGCATAATGGGGCCGGAACCCAAAAGACCGCCGAAGGATAACTCCTCACCAACGGTTTTGCCGATAGCCGGAATAACTCTGACAGCAGTGGTTTTGCAGTTAACCATACCGATAGCGGCTTCATCGGCAATAATGGCCGAAATAACCTCATCGGGAGTATCGCCCGGAATGTTTATCATATCAAGGCCAACCGAGCAAACGGCAGTCATAGCCTCAAGCTTTTCAAGGGTTAAAGCGCCGCTTCTTGCAGCAGCTATCATACCGGCATCCTCAGTAACGGGAATAAATGCGCCCGATAATCCGCCAACGTGGCTGGATGCCATAACGCCGCCTTTTTTAACGGCATCGTTAAGCATTGCAAGGCAAGCAGTTGTTCCGCAGGCGCCGCATTGCTCAAGACCGATTTCCTCTAAAATATTAGCAACAGAGTCTCCAACCGCGGGGGTAGGGGCTAAGGATAGGTCAACAATTCCAAACGGAACTCCCAATCGCTCAGAAGCCTTTAAAGCAACTAACTGACCCATACGGGTTATTTTGAATGCGGTGCGCTTTATTAAATCGGCAACACCTGAAAGGTCAAGGTCTTTAGATGCGCTAAGCGCCGCTCTGACAACACCGGGACCTGAAACGCCGACATTTATCTCGCAATCGGGCTCGCCGACACCATGAAAAGCGCCTGCCATAAAGGGATTATCATCAGGTGCATTGCAGAAAACAACCAGCTTTGCTGCGCCAATGCATTGCCTGTCCTGAGTTAACTCGGCAGTCTTTTTAATAGTGTGTCCCATAAGAGCAATGGCGTCCATATTAAGACCTGCTTTGGTTGAACCGATATTTACTGATGAGCAGATATGGTCGGTTATACTGAGCGCCTCAGGGATGCTTTCAATCAGCTCTCTGTCGCCGCTTGTGAAGCCTTTTTGAACAAGCGCCGAGTATCCGCCGATAAAGTTAACACCAACCGCTCTTGCTGCTTTTTCTAAGGTTATTGCAAATTTAACAACATCTTTTGAACGACAAGCGGCGGCGATCATAGCAATCGGGGTTACCGAAATACGCTTATTTATAATGGGAATACCGAGTTCCTTTTCAATATCATCGCAAACAGGAACAAGGTTTTTAGCAAGACGGGTTATCTTTTCATAAACCTTCTCACAGGCAACATCAATATCACTATCAATACAGTCAAGCAATGAAATACCCATGGTAACGGTTCTGATATCAAGGTTTTCATTGCGTATCATTTCTATTGTTTCAAGAATATCTCTTGTTTCAAGCATTTAAAAAACTCCTTAGGTCGTTCTAAGCTTATATGCGGTGCATCGAGTTAAAAATATCCTCGTGCATAACGCTTACAGACATATTTATACTTTCACCAAAGGCTACCATATTATCTCTGAACTCGCCGAATTTAACGCTCAAATTATCAACATCACCAATCATTATCATACAGAACATTTCCTGCATAATAGACTGACTAACATCAAGAATGTTAACATTGAATTTTGCGCATTCGGTTGAAATCTTTGCAAGAATGCCAACGGCATCCTTTCCAACAACGGTAATAACTGCCTTCATCAAAAAACACTTCCTTTATAAAGTTCGTTTGCTTACAATACATAATATAGTTGGAATTATAGCATAGAAAAGGTCATTTGTAAAGCAGAAAAAGATCCGAAAATGAGAGGATAAGAATCTTTTGAGTTATGGCTTTTTCTCTTGTTGACTTTTATAAGCTTTAAAACTATAATTGGGTTGTAATAATAATATAAGAGGTCTTAAAATGAGCAAAAAAGATAACGGAAATGAAACTCAAAATTCAACCATATTTTCTGACCCTAAAGCTCAAAGAAAAACCGATAAAAAGAGCAAAACGGTGCTTAAAAAAGTTGGCATAATTGTCCTGGTTTTAGTGCTTGTTTTTGCGGTTATTCCGTATATGGCGGTTAAGATAATAACCACCATAAAAGCGGACCAAAAGCGCGCCGAGATACCGACTCTTTATGAGGCTGTTGAACAAACCAAGGCCGATGCTGAAGCTAAAAATCTTTTTGATTTAAAAACCGATGCTGAAGTTGATAATATTGCAGTCACTAAAATTTTAGACGAGCTTGGGTTGGTTGAAAATGCGGGCGAATGTGAAATATTATGTTCGAGCGGTAAAGTAACCTTAAAGTTCAAATTTGCTCCGCACAAGAGCAGAGCGGACTGGTTTGAAAATACTATGGTTAAATACTCCTGTGCTGTTTTAACGTTGGCATCAAAGGTTGATGAGGTGGCTTGGGAGTATCCTTCAATTGATAAAATCCATAGCTTTAAAAGAAGTGAGGTTAAAGATTTTTTAGGCTATCCTGCAACCGAATTTGCAAGCTCGCCTGAAGCTGTTCAGGTGCTTTTAAACCGTCTTGGGCTCAATGAGTATTAAGATATGGACTTTTTTGATAAATGATGGCTGACAAAATTTTGGGTAAAAGAGAGTAAATTGTTAATTTTGTGTCAGATTTTGTCAAATAAAAAGCGCGCTTTTGATAAAGATTTAACTATGCTCCTGCTTCGCGGATTTCGAATCGGCAAAGCAGGATTTTTTTGATAAATTTTGGCAAAACTATTAGCAAAATCTGTTGTATTTTTAACTATAATATGATAACATAATATAGTAATTGTGGTAGTATTTCTTATTCCATTATAGGAGGAAAAAGATGCAATATAGTGAGCCTATTTTAAAGGCGGTTAAAAAAATTGGCGGAGGAGTAATGCTTCCGCATAAGAAAAGAACCGCAGAAAATCCTTCAGTTCCCTTGCCACCGCCCGAAAAGGTAGTAATTCCGATGCTTCAGCATATCGGCGCGCCCTGTCAGCCGTTGGTTAAAAAGGGTGATACCGTTTATGTCGGAACGAAAATTGGTGATAGTGAGCAGTTTGTGAGCGCTCCGATTCATTCCAGTGTTTCGGGAACTGTTTCGGCAATCGGCAACATAATGCTTCCTTCGGGCAAGGAGTGTCAGACTGTTGAAATAGTTTCTGACGGTCTTATGACTCCTGACCCTGAGCTTAAGCCTTTTTTTGTCAACAGTAAGGAAGACCTTATTGCCGCGGCAAGAGCATCGGGTCTTGTTGGCCTTGGTGGTGCAGGCTTCCCCTCCGGTGTTAAACTCAACTTTTCGCCGGATAAGCAGCCCGATACTCTTATTATCAACGCTGCTGAGTGCGAGCCGTATCTTACCTGCGATTATCGCGAGTGTATGGAAAATTCCGAAAATATTTTAGAGGGTATTTATCTTATTAAAGAAATTCTTGGTTTTGAGCAGGTTATAATCGCAGTTGAGGATAATAAACCTAAGGCTATAAAAGCTCTTTATGAGATGGCCGCCGATAGCCGCGATGTTGGCAACAAGATTAAACTTATGACCTTAAAATCAAAGTATCCGCAGGGCGCAGAAAAGGTTATTATCTATTCTGCAACAGGCAGGGAAGTGCCGATGGGCAAGCTTCCCATTGATGTTGGATGCGTTGTTATGAATGTAACCAGCGTTTCTGCTCTTAATACATTTATCAAAACCGGTATGCCGCTGGTGAATAAAAAGGTGACGGTTGACGGCAATGCTATTAAAGAGCCTAAAAATGTTATTGTTCCTATAGGAACTCCAATTAAAGATTTGCTTGAGTTCTGTGGCCTTAAAACTCATCCGAGAAAAATTCTTTACGGCGGTCCTATGATGGGAACGGCAGTTCTTAATACCGATATGCCGATATTAAAGCAGAATAACGGTATTCTGGCGTTTGGCCGCAAGGGTGCTTTCAAGCCCGATGAGCATAACTGCATAAGATGCGGCAGATGTGCAGCTGTTTGCCCGATGAGGCTTCGTCCGTTCGAGATTGAGCATGCGCAGAATATTGGCGATATTGACAGGCTAAAGGCCCTTAATACAGATTACTGTATGGAGTGCGGATGCTGTTCATATGCTTGTCCGTCAAAACGAAATGTAACGCAGGCGGTTCGTCTTGCTAAAACAAAATTAAGGGCAGCGAGGTAAGGGCAATGGAAAGATTATCAGTTGTTTCTTCTCCGCATATAAACCATGCGGATTCAACAAGAGGCATTATGGCCGATGTGTTAATCGCCCTTTTACCTGCCTCGGTTGCAGGCTGCATTCTCTTTGGTTGGAGAGTTCTGCTTGTTATTGCGGTTGCAGTTGTTTCGGCAGTTATTGCTGAGTTTGTTTGCTGTAAGGTTATGAAAAAGCCTGTTTCAATAGGAGACCTTTCGGCAGCGGTAACAGGTCTTTTGATAGCACTCAATGTTCCGCCTTCATTGCCGCTTTGGATGGTAGCAATAGGCAGTATTGTTGCTATAGTTGTTGTTAAGCAGATGTTTGGCGGCTTGGGTCATAACTTTGCCAACCCCGCCATAACTGCAAGAATTGTTCTTCTTGTTTCGTTCCCCGCTGCAATGAGCACCTGGACTGCTCCTTTAGGCAGTGTCAGCCAGATTGTTTCAGGTGCAACAACCCCCGGTGAAACCATTGACATTATCACAGGTGCAACCCCTTTGTCGCAAACTGCGCTTGCAGGCGATTATTATAGTTATACTCAGTTGTTCTTGGGACAGACTGCAGGCTGTATCGGTGAAACCGCGGCATTATTTATTATCATTGGCGGTCTTTACCTTTTTGCAAGAAGAGTTATAACCCCCGTTATTCCTGTTTCTTATATTGGAACTGTGGCTTTGATGTCCTGGATATTTGGACAAGACCCGCTTTATATGATTCTTTCGGGCGGCCTTATGCTTGGTGCATTCTTTATGGCTACCGATTATGTCACAAGTCCTACCGGTTGGAAGGGTCAGCTGATTTACGGTATCGGTTGCGGTATCATAACCTCCCTTATCCGTAAGTTCGGCAATCTCCCCGAAGGCGTTTCCTATGCTATTTTGATAATGAACCTCTTTGTGTTCTATATCAATAAGATAACTCTTCCCAAGCCGTTTGGCTGGAAGGAGGCGCGCAAATGAAGGGAAATATGAAAGATATCTTAAAAACAACACTTGTTTTAACCCTTATCTGCGTTGTTGTTGCAGTAGGACTCGCGCTTACCAACTCGCTGACAAGTGAGAAAATCGCCGCCCAAAATGAAAAAGCGGAAAACGAAGCAATGAGCCGCGTTTTACCCGGCGATATGTATAGCGAGAAAACTGCAACTGTTGGTGGAAAAGAGTATTCCTACCGCGAGGTTATCAAAAACGACGAAACCGCAGGCTATATTTTTACAGTTGCAAATAACGGATATGGCGGTCCCGTGAAGGTTATGACCGGCGTTGATATTGAGGGTAATGTAACCGCTATTGAGGTTATTTCTGCTCCTGATGAAACCCCCGGTCTTGGTCAAAAGGTGACAAATACATCCTTTTGGGAGCAGTTTAAGGGCAAATCGGGTGAAATATCCGTTTCAAGAACCAAAGCCGGAAAAGATGAGGTTCTTGCTATAACGGGTGCTACCATTTCAACAAAATCGGTTGTAGCATCGGTTAACGAAGCCCTTAAAATATTTGATACTGTAGCAAAAAAAGGAGGCGGAGTAAATGGCTAAAGAGAATAAGCTTTCAATTCTCACAAAAGGTCTTATAAAAGAAAACCCCGTTCTCCGTCTTGTGCTCGGAACCTGTCCGACTTTGGCTGTTACAACTGCGGCTATAAACGGTATCGGAATGGGTGTTGCCGCAACCCTGGTTCTTATCGGCTCTAATGTTGCTATTTCGCTTTTAAGAAATATTATTCCCGATAAGGTTAGAATCCCTGCATATATAACCATTATCGCAACCTTTGTCACGATAATTCAGATGCTTGTTAAAGCGTTTTTACCCACTATTGATGCTTCTCTCGGAATTTTCTTGCCGTTAATCGTTGTTAACTGCATTATTCTTGCAAGAGCCGAGATGTTCGCTTCTAAGAATAAGGTTATTCCGTCAATTTTAGATGCTATAGGAATGGGCGCAGGTTTTACCGCCGCGCTGACCCTTATGGGCGTTATCCGTGAACTTTTAGGTGCAGGAAGCGTTTTCGGTCTTCCCGTTACCCAAAGCTTTATCGACCCGATGATAGTATTTATTCTTCCTCCGGGCGGCTTCTTTGTTTTTGGCATTTTGGTTGCGCTTTCAAATAAGCTGGCAGTGAGCCTCGGCAAAAAGCCTGTTAAATCGATGGGCTGCCAAAACTGCGGCGCTTGCGGCGGTTGCGCTGAAGCCTCTAAAACACCGGATGCTGAAATGTTGGCCTCGGCTCCCAATCATCCCGAGGTTGTAACCACTAACGAGGATATTGCAAAGAGCGTTGGCGAAAATATGCCCGAGGATAAAGCAATAACTGCTGTTGCAGGCGAAGCGGAATTTCCCATAACCTCTGCAAATGTTAAAAGCAATCCCGAATCGGTAGAAAGCGAGGAAAATAAAGATGAGTAGAATTATTATTATCGTCCTCGCAGGAATTTTAACCGAGAACATGGTGCTTTCAAAGTTCCTTGGAATTTGCCCGTTTCTTGGTGTTTCTAAAAAGACCAATACTGCAGTAAGTATGGGTATCGCGGTTACGTTGGTTATGCTTCTTTCAACCGCAGTAACGTATCCGATTTACTCTTATATCTTAGTTCCCAACGGCCTTGATTATTTGCAGACAATTGTCTTCATTCTTGTAATTGCGGTCTTGGTTCAGTTGGTTGAGATTGTTCTTAAAAAGTATATTCCTCCGCTTTATACCGCGCTTGGAATTTATCTCCCGCTTATAACCACCAACTGTGCAGTTTTAGGTATTACACTTCTTAATTTCACAAATGCAAGAATCACCAACTATGTAGATGCACTTTTTAATGCTTTAGGTGCAGGTCTTGGCTTCTTGCTTGCGATGTTTATATTTGCAGGTGTTCGTTCAAGACTTGAAACAAGCGATATCCCTGAATCCTTAAAGGGTCTTCCCATAACCTTGATTTCGGCGGCAATCGTTTCGCTTTCATTCCTCGGTTTCGCAGGAATAGTAGGATAGGGGGTAAGTTATATGCATATTATTTTACCCGTTATTATCATTGGAATTATCGGTATAATCGCAGGCTTTGGCCTTGCACTTTGCTCGGTGCTTATGGCGGTTAAAACCGATGAAAGAGTTGAAGCACTAAGAGCCGAGCTTCCCGGTGCTAACTGCGGCGCTTGCGGATATGCAGGCTGTGACCAGTATGCAGAAGCCTTGGCCAACGGCGAGGCGAAACCCGGCGTTTGTGCCCCGGGCGGAGCATCGGTTAACGCAAAAATCGGCGAGATTTTAGGCGTTGAGGTTGAAATGGCAAGACCGGTTGCCGCAACCGTCGTTTGTAACGGAAGCAATGAGCATGTTAAGGAAAAGATGAATTATCAGGGAATTGCAACCTGTAAAGCGGCAAATATGCTTTATGGAGGTCCGCTTGCTTGTAGCTATGGCTGTATCGGCCTTGGCGACTGCGCGAGAGCATGTGTTTACGGCGCTATTGAGATTAAAAACGGCAGAGCGTATATTGACCGCTCAAAATGCACCGCCTGCACCGCTTGCACAATTGCTTGTCCTAAGGGCATTATAAAAATGTTACCTACCGATGAAGCGGCAGTTGTTGTTTGCTCTAACTGTGATAAGGGCGCCGCAACCAGAAAGATTTGCGATGTCGGCTGTATCGGCTGTATGAAGTGCGTTAAGGTCTGTCCGCATGATGCAGTTAAGGTTGAAAACAACTTGGCAAGAATCGATCCTGATAAGTGTACCGCCTGCGGTGAGTGCGTAAGAAACTGCCCTGTTAAGTGTATAGATATAATTAAATAAAAAAGTCTTTACAAATAGGGTACTTTGTGCTATAATGCAAAGGTGTCGGTCTGTCCGATGCAAAAAATACCGTTCTCTGAGTATGAGGAGTAAGCCTTTTAGGAGTTTCACCAACCTTTTACACGGGAAACGGCGGACAAAATTTTAAGAAAGGGTGAATTAAAATGATGCTTAAAGAAGATAAGCAGCAGATTATTGCAGAGTATGCGGTTCACGAAGGTGATACCGGTTCTCCCGAAGTTCAGATTGCTCTTCTTACCCGTCGCATCAACGAGCTTACCGAGCATTTGAAGGTCAATACTCATGACCATCATTCTCGCCGCGGTTTGCTTAAGATGGTCGGTCATAGACGTAATCTTCTCGCATATTTGCAGAAGAAGGATATCGAAAGATATCGTGCAATCGTTGCAAGACTTGGACTTCGTAAGTAAAATAAAACTGCCGATCGGTCAGAATAGCCCGGTCGGCTTGTTTTACTTAATTAAGGTTTATTTTTAACGGAATTTACGGGGTGTGTGCGGTTTTTAGCAGTAGCTCGGGCGCTCCTTTTCACTAAGAAGCATCGGAGCCATTGCTAAACTCTCGCCCCCGTAAAAATATAAAATTTATGGAGGTAAAAAACAATGGCTATGAGTTCAAAACTCGAATTCAACAACTACAAGGTTTATGAAACCACTCTTGCAGGAAGACCCTTAAAGCTTGAAACAGGTATGATGTGCTGTCTTTCTAACGCATCTGTTATGGCAACCTATGGCGAAACGGTAGTTCTTTGTAACGTAACTGCTTCGGCCAAGCCCAGAGAGGGCGTTGATTTCTTCCCCCTTTCTGTTGACTATGAGGAAAAAATGTATTCTGTCGGTCGCATTCCCGGCTCTTTCCAGCGCCGCGAGTCAAGACCCTCTGAGAAGGCGATTTTGGTTGGTCGTTGCATCGACCGTCCTATCCGTCCTTTGTTCCCGAAGGATATGAGAAACGATTGCTCGGTTGTTGCAACCGTAATGTCGGTTGACCCCGATTGCAGCCCCGAGGTTACTGCAATGATTGGTGTTTCTGCCGCTATTGCTATTTCTGATATTCCCTGGGCAGGTCCTATCAGCGGCGTTAAGGTTGGCTTGGTTGATGGAGAAATCGTTATCAACCCGACCTTAGAGCAGAGAGCAAAAAGTGAAATGGAGGTTACCGTTGCTTCAACAGGCGAGCTTGTTGCTATGATTGAGGCAGGTGGTAATGAAATTCCTGATGACCTTATGTTTGAAGCCATTATGAAGGCTCATGAGGTTAACAAAGAGGTTGTTGAGTTTATTAACGGCATCGTTGCTGAAATCGGCAAACCCAAGTTTGACTTTGTTTCTAACGATCCCGACCCTGCTATTATGTCAGAGATTGAGGAATTCTGCATTGAGGATGTCAAGAAAGCTCTTGATACCGATGATAAAAACGTTCGCGATGCTGCTCTTCTTCCTATCTATAATGCAGTTCACACTAAGTTCGATGAGCGCTTTGAGGGTCAGGAAGCTAAATTAGACGAGATTATGTATCTCGTTCAGAAGCATGTTGTTCGCGCTTGGCTTAAGGATGAGCATAAGCGTGTTGACGGCAGAGGCATTGATGAAATCCGTCCGCTTAACGCAAAGGTTGACTTGCTTCCCAGAACACACGGTTCAGGTATGTTCACAAGAGGTCAGACTCAGGTTCTTTCAGTAGCCACCTTAGCACCTGTTTCGGAGGCACAGAAGCTAGACGGTCTTGATGAAGAGGTTGAGAAGAGATATATTCATCATTATAACTTCCCCTCATATTCAGTTGGTGAAACCAAGCCCTCGCGTGGCCCCGGCCGCCGCGAAATCGGCCATGGCGCATTAGCTGAGAGAGCTCTTCTTCCTGTTATTCCGTCGGTTGATGAGTTCCCTTATACCATTCGTGTTGTTTCTGAGGTTCTTTCATCTAACGGTTCAACCTCTCAGGGCTCTATCTGCGGTTCAACTCTTGCTCTTATGGCAGCAGGTGTTCCTATTAAAGCTCCCGTTGCAGGTATTTCTTGCGGTCTTATCACCGGAGATGACGGCGTTAAGGGCGACTTTATGACTATGATTGATATTCAGGGTCTTGAAGACTTCTACGGCGATATGGACTTCAAGGTTGCAGGAACCAAGAAGGGTATTACCGCAATTCAGATGGACTTAAAGGTTCACGGTCTTACTCCCGAAATCATTAAAGAGGCTTTCCAGAAAACCAATAAGGCCCGTAACTATATTCTTGATGAGATTATGCTTCCTGTTATTCCTGAGCCGAGAAAGGAGCTTTCTCCCTTTGCTCCCAAGATGCTCACAATGTCGATCAATCCCGAAAAAATCGGTGATGTTATCGGTAAGCAAGGCAAGGTTATCCAGAAATTGCAGGAGCTCTTTGATTGCGTAATCAACATTGAAGAAGATGGTCGCGTATTTATCTCAACTCTTGATACCGAAAAGGGTCAGGCAGTTATGGGTGTTATCGAGATTATCGCTAACGGTCCTGAGGTTGGTGCATTCTATCAGGGAACTGTTACCAGACTTATGGACTTCGGCGCATTCGTTGAGATTGCTCCCGGTGTTGAGGGTCTTGTTCATATCAGCAAGCTTGATGTTAAGCGTGTTGCTAAGGTTGAGGATGTTGTTTCTGTTGGCGATTTAATCAAGGTTAAGGTAACCGAGATTGATGACCGTGACAGAATTAACCTCTCCCGCCGTGATGCTTTGATAGAGCTTGATGGTATGGTTGCTGAGGATAACGATGAAGAACATGAGCGCCGTCCTAAAAAGGATGGAAATAGATCAGGATTCCGCCGCCGCTAATTAAAAGTTTTAAAACCTCTTGAGTTTCTCAAGAGGTTTTTTGTTGCCAAAAATTAACGGTTAAAATACTGTAACTATCCTTGACCCAAAGGTTAAAAATAAGTATTATATATGTAAAGGGGATGATAAAATGGCAAGACGAAAAAAGAGAAACAATCTTTTAAAAATAGCAATTTGCTTTTTTATAGCGGCGTTGCTTTTGCTTACGGCAACAGTTTTTCTTTTTATAAAAATAAATAATACCGAAATCAGCGCATCCTCTGATAATTCATATATTCAGGTAAGCTCTGAAAGCTCATCTAAGGCAGAGTCAACCAATGTATCATCTGCCCAACAGGTTTCCTCTGCTGTCACTTCATCTGCCGCGCCGAAGCCTATAAATATTCCCGAAATTTCAAAAGAAACATTGACCAGAATAACTGCTCTCAGTAATAAGAAGGACGGTTGGGGGCAGGGAACTCATAAGGACTCGCTCAACAGGCCAACAGGTTCATTAAGTGCACAGAAAAAATATGGCAAATATGATGCAAAGTTCATAATGGAAAACGAAAAGAAGATATATCTTACCTTTGATGAGGGATATGAAAACGGATATACCGATAACATTCTCGATACATTAAAGGAAAAGAATGTTAAAGCGGTTTTCTTTGTAACTTTAAGCTATGCTAAATCCAACCCCAAGCTTATTAGAAGAATGATAGATGAAGGGCATATCGTCGGCAACCATAGCAGCAAGCATTTCTCTTATCCAGAAAAGGATTTGCAGACAGTTTATGAGGATTTCATAGGACTTCATAACTATATGGTTGAAAAGTTCGATTATGAGATGAAATTGTTCCGCTTCCCGTCGGGTGAGTATAGCGAAAGAACTCTGGCACTGGTTCAGGAGCTGGGATATGAAACTTTGTTTTGGAGCTATGCTTATAAGGATTGGGATCCCGATAAGCAGCCAACTAACGAGGAGGCTTTTAATAAGATAACCTCTAATGCCCACCCGGGCGCACTCTATCTTTTGCATGCAGTTTCAAAAGCTAATACAGAGGTGTTAGGCAGCGTTATTGATAAGTTCCGCCAAGACGGATATTCGGTTGAACTTTATCCTGTAAAATAATATAAATCCGATAGCAGTTTCGCTATCGGATTTATATTTTGGCATAAAATATATGTATCTTAAGCGCAACGATTTTCGCCGCTTGAAACCTCGGTTCTATAGTAGTTATTATCGGCGGGGCAGGAGGAATTCTTTTTGAATTTGGCGGCAATTTTATCCTCAAATTCAACCAGCTTTGATTCATTGAATAAACCCCAGATAATAAACCCTGCAACTGCGAACTCGATTAAAGTTTGAATGAAAAACATAGTAATTCTCCTTTTCGAACATTTGTTCGGTATCTTTATTTTAGCATTGGCGCTTGACTTTGTCAAGCACTTTTTTTGTTATTTTCTATATTTATTGTAGCAATACCACTGTCCCAATAACAGAACCAATTAAATTTAATTATCGGTTTAAAAATTGCTTAATATTGGCAAAATGTTTATGAGTTTATATTGATATTTTATTTTAAAAAAAGTATAATAATTATGTATATTGTTATTTTGTATTTTAAATACATAAAAGGGAGATTTATTTATGGATTGCAAACAGTTTTTTGAAGCACTACAGGGCAAGAAAATCGCAATGTGCGGTATCGGTGTCAGCAATACATCTCTTATTTATAAATTTTTATCTAAAGGCGCAAGGGTCTATGCCTGCGATCGCAGAACAAGAGAGCAAATCGGTGCAGTTGCCGATGAGCTTGAGGCTAAGGGTGCAGAGTTAAAGCTCGGCGAAAGCTACCTCGATGACCTTGAAGTTGATATGATATTCAGAACGCCCGGTATGCATTTTGACCTGCCTGAGCTTGCCGCCGCCAGAGATAACGGAATTGCCGTTACAAGTGAGATGGAGGTTTTCTTTGATCTTTGCCCTGCAACCATATTTGCAGTTACCGGTTCGGACGGCAAGACTACCACTACAACCCTTATTGCCGAAATGCTAAAGGCTGAGGGAAAGAATGTTTTTGTTGGCGGAAATATAGGCAATCCTCTGCTTCCCGAAATAGAGAATATTACTGCTGACGACTATGTTGTTGTTGAGCTTTCTTCCTTCCAGCTTATTTCAATGCGAAAGGGTCCCGATATTGCGGTTGTAACTAATGTTGCTCCCAATCATCTCGATGTTCATAAGGATATGGATGAGTATATCGACGCTAAGAAAAATATCCTTCTTCATCAGAATGCCTTTTCGAGAACAGTTTTAAATGCTGAAAACGATATAACTGCAGGTTTCAGTTCCGCAGTCCGTGGTCAAAAAATGTCTTTCTCTATGAAAAGGCCTGTTAAAAACGGCGCTTGGTTAGGTAAGGACGGATATATCAATCTCTCCTATAGAGGTATTTCTGTGCCCATTATGCATAGAGATGATATAACCATTTTAGGCGACCATAACGTTGAAAATTATCTCGCCGCGATTTCTGCGGTTTGGGGCTATGTCGGAGCAGATAGTATCCGCAAGGTTGCTCAGGAATTTGCAGGTGTTGAGCATAGAATTGAGTTTGTTCGCGAGGTAGAGGGCGTTAAATATTATAATGATTCTATTGCAAGTAGCCCGACAAGAACTATTGCAGGTCTTAAAGCCTTTAACCAGAAGGTTATTCTGTTAGCGGGCGGATACGATAAGCATATTCCGTTTGAACCAATGGCGCCCTATGTTGTTGATAAGGTTAAGCTGCTTATATTAAACGGACCTACTGCCGATAAAATTGAACAAGCAATTAAATCTGACCCCGGATATAAAAAAGGCAATCCTGAGATTGTTCGCGTTAATGATTACAGAGAAGCGGTTATGGTTGCTCATGAAATGGCAGTGCCGGGTGATATTGTAACCCTTAGCCCTGCTTGTGCAAGCTTTGATGCTTATCCCAATTTTGCCGCAAGAGGCTGCCATTATAAAGAGCTTGTTAACAATTTGAAATAACGGTGAAATGATGAATTTAAAAGATATATTAAAAGAGCTTACCGAGGCTGACTCTATGGGAGGACTTTTTGGCGCATTGGAGGTTGCCGAAAAGTATCTTAGGGAATTTTCTAAGGTCGAGCGCTATAACGGAAGCCTTATAGCAACACTGGGCGGGGGCGAAAAAACAGTTTTGCTTGATGCTCATATTGATGAAATCGGAATGTTTGTAACAAGCATTAAGGACGGTTTTATCTCGGTTGCGGCGGCAGGTGGCATAGATGCTAGAATGCTTCCTGCAATGCGGGTTAAAATTCATGGAAAGAAAACAGTTTTAGGCATATTCCAAAGCGTTCCGCCTCATCTTTCAAAAGGCTCTGATGAGGTAACGCCGCTCGAAAACCTTTATATTGATACAGGCCTTGGTGCTGATGCCGAGGATATAATTTCAATAGGCGATAGGGTAACCTTTGATTCCTCCTTTATAGAACTTAATAAAGGTGTTGTTTCTGCAAAAGCGCTTGATAACAGAGCATCGGTTGCAGCTCTTATTAAGGTTGCCGAAATTCTTAAAAGCAGACCCTTAAATGTTAAGGTTGCTATTCTTTTAAGCGATAAGGAAGAAATTGGCTCAGATGGCGCTAAAACTGCCGCATTTTATATAAATCCCGATGAAGCAATTGTTGTTGATGTAAGCTTCGGTAACGCTTTAGGAGTTGTCGAAGAAAAATCGGGTGTTTTAGGTAAGGGCGGAATGCTCGGAATTTCTCCTGTTTTATCAAGAGAGGTTACCGAGGAGTTAAAGCGTTTGGCAAAAGAAAAAAATATACCGCTTCAGTTTGAGGTTATGGGCTCCAAAACCTCAACCAATGCCGATGTTGTTGCAGTAAACCGCGAGGGTGTTAAATGCGGCCTTGTTTCAATTCCGCTTCGTAATATGCATACCCCGTCTGAGATAGTCGATATTAGCGATATCGAGGCGGTGGCAGAGCTCTTGGCAGAATATATTATCAGTCGGTGAGAAAATGATTGAGATGATAAAAAAATTGACCGAGCTTAATGGCACTTCGGGTGCCGAGTATTCGGTCAGGAACTATATAATTTCTGAAATAAAAGATTATGCCGATATTAAAACCGATAATATGGGCAATATTATTGCCTTTGTTCGCGGTAAAAATAAAGCCACAAAGCGAATAATGGTTGATGCTCATATGGATGAGGTTGGGTTGATAATTACCGCAGTAACGGCTGAGGGATTTTTAAAATTCGAGACCGTTGGCGGAATTGATACCGCGGTTTTATTGGCAAGAAGAGTTGTTACTGAGCGTGGCGTTAAGGGCGTTATTTCTATGAAGCCTGTGCATCTTTTGTCGTCATCGGAGAAGGGAAAATTGCCTGATGCCGATAGCCTTTATATAGATATCGGCGCATCAAGTAAGGAAGAGGCTTTAGATTTAGTTAATATCGGTGAAACGGCGGTATTTATGGAAGGCTTCCGGCCCTTAGGTAATTCATTTGTTTCAAAAGCGATTGATGATCGTGCAGGTGTTGCCGTTTTAATTAGCCTTATAAAGAATGCCGAATATGATTTTTACGCAACCTTTTCTGTTCAGGAGGAGGTTGGCTTAAGAGGTGCTAAGGCAGCGGCTTTTTCGGTTGACCCTGAGTATTCAATTGTTATTGAATCAACAACTGCTTCCGATATAAGAGGCGTTGCTGAGGAAAAAACAGTTTGCAATATAGGTGCAGGCGCAGTTTTATCCTTTATGGATAAAGCAACAATGTATGACCGAGAACTGTTTGAAGCGGCAAAGGCGGCGGCCGAGCAAAAAGGCATACCCTGCCAAGTGAAAAGAGCGGTTGCAGGCGGAAATAACGCAGGCGCTATAAATGTTAGCCGTGGCGGTGTTAAAACCCTTGCAATTTCGGTTCCTTGCAGATATATCCATTCTGCATCAAGCGTTGCATCAAAAGAGGATATTTTGGCAGTTTATTCCTTAGCAAAAGAAATGATAGGAAAAATAGCATCGGGCGAAATAGATGATTAAGAAAATTGTAAATCTGCCCAAGCAGTTTTGTAACGAGCTTAGTTATCATAGAATTAAGGCTTATTATAACACCTATAATAAAAACTTGGGTGCTGAGATGTATGTTCAGTCTGATGGCGCTGAAATAACGGCTTTTATGGGAAGAACGGGCGCAGGGTTTTCGCTTTGCGCTGATAAAAATGCCGATTTTAGCGAACTTTCGGACTTCTTCTCATTTTTATCTGCCGAGGTTTTTTGTGAGGAATGGGTTGCCGAATTTTTTAAGGCAAATAAATTCAAAACCGTTCCGGTTTATGAGTTTTGCGGTGAAGCACAGGATTTTATCGGTCAAAACGGCAAAATAAGCGAGGTTTATAATATCTTGTCCTTTGGGTTAGACGGTGCGCTTTTGTTGCCGCCGTTTGAGGAATTTTATCCCGATTTAAGCATAAGAGTAAATCATAATTCTGCCGAATACTATCTGTCGGAAGCTTCGGCGGCGGTTATAGGGTTTATGACCGAGGAATTTTCTATTATAACGGGTGTTGCAACCGATAAAACCGCGCGAAACAAGGGCGAGGGCAAAAAGGCCGTTCTGGCAGTTTGCGCAAAAGCCTTAAAAAAATACCCCAATACAAAAATCGTTGTTGCGGCGGAGGATTTAGTAGCCCCGTTTTATAAAAAATGCGGTTTTTTGGATTATAAAAATTATGCAATATTAAATTTTTAAAGGAAAATACATATGAGTTTTTTTAAAACAGATGAGCGCTTAGAGGCGTTAGCTGAAAAGGCACTGGAAAATTGCGAAAAGCCTTTTAAAGAGATTGATTCTATCACCGAATATAATACCAAAAAGGTTTTATCGGCATTTATAAATAATTCGATTAGCGAATCTCATTTTGCCGCTTCAACAGGTTATGGCTATAACGATAGAGGCCGAGATAGTTTAGAAGAGGTCTTCGCCCAATGTGTTGGTGCCGAAAGCTCTCTTATCCGTCATAATTTTGTTTCAGGAACCCATACATTGACCGTTGCTCTTTTTGGTCTTTTAAGGCCTGGAGATACAATGCTCTGCTTAACGGGCAGACCCTATGATACTCTTATCGGCGTTCTTGGAATTGATGGCGAGTCTGACGGCTCGTTAAAGGATTTCAAAATAAATTACGAGCAGGTTGATTTAAAGGCTGACGGCACGCCTGATATGTTGGCTATAGAGCAAGCCTTAAAGCAGAAAAATTATAAAATGGCATATATTCAGCGCTCTAAGGGTTATTCGTTAAGGCCAAGTCTTTCCGTAGAAAAAATCGGCGAAATGGCGGCGCTTGTTAAAAAGCTTTCGCCAAAAACAATAGTTCTGGTTGATAACTGCTATGGCGAGTTTGTTGAAAAAACGGAGCCGGTAGAGGTTGGTTGTGATATAATGGCCGGCTCACTTATCAAAAATGCGGGCGGCGGTATTGCTTCAACAGGCGGATACATTGCAGGTAAAAAAGAGCTTGTTGAAAAATGCAGCTACAGGTTAACAGCGCCCGGTGTAGGAGCAGAGGTTGGCGCTTCTTTAGGGCATACAAGAGAGCTTTATATGGGACTTTTTTCAGCGCCGCATGTTGTTGGCGAGGCGCTTAAAACCGCCGTTTTTGCGGCAGCGCTCTTTAAAAGCCTTGGCTATAAGGTATCGCCCGAGGTTGATGCTAAAAGAACCGATATAATTCAGACTATTGAGCTTGGCAATCCGGAATCGCTCATTGATTTTTGCAGAGGAATCCAAAGCGGTTCGCCAATTGATTCTTTTGCCGCACCCGAGCCAAGCGAAATGCCGGGATATGACTGCGATATTATTATGGCGGCAGGCGCATTTACTTTAGGCTCATCCATTGAGCTTTCGGCAGACGCTCCCTTGCGCGAGCCGTTCGCGGTATTCTTGCAGGGCGGTCTTAACTTCCATAGCGCAAAGGTCGGCGTTATGTTGGCGGCTCAAAAAATGCTCGAAAACGGAAGATGTAATATATAAAACGCAAACAGTAATATAATAGTGATGGTGATTTTAATGCATTATGACATTATCGTTGTAGGCGGCGGGTTTGCAGGAACAGCGGCGGCTATATCAGCCGCAAGGCAGGGCGCTAAGGTTTTACTTATAGAAAAATCTAACTGTTTAGGAGGTGCCGCAAGCGTTAACCTTGTTATGCCGTTTATGAAAAACAGAACGGTTATTGATGAGGTTCCTTATCAGCTGAGCGGAGGCCTTTTTAATGAGATATTATCAGAACTTGAGGCGTTCAATAAAACCCGTTATCGCATTTCGTTCCATGATGAGTATTTAAAGCTTGTTTTAAACAGAATGGCAATCAATGCAGGCGTTGAACTGCTTTTTAACTCGCTTGTAACCTCTGCAGAGAAAGAACAGGGGAAAATAAAAAGCATCACTGTTTGCGGCAAGGGAAATACTTATGAATTTTCTGCCGATTATTTTATAGATGCAACGGGCGACGCCAACCTTATAAGAATGGCCGATTTCCCGTTCAAGCTTGGCAGAGAAAAGGATAATCTTTGTCAACCGATGACCCTTTGTTTCAGAGTTGCCAATGTTGATTTCAAAAAATTTGATGAGGAAAAGCCACTTATAAACCCGCTTTATGAAAAATACAAGGAAGAGGGCAAAATCAAGAACCCAAGAGAGAATGTTCTCATTTTTAAGACCATGGTTGACGGGATTTTGCATTTTAACACAACGAGAATTGTCCGCCTTGACCCAACCGACCTTTTCCAAGTTACCAAGGCGGAAATAGAATCGCGCGAGCAGGTTTTTGAGGTTTTCGATTTTTTGAAAGACAATTTTTCCGCCTTCCAAAATGCCGAGCTTGTAACAACTGCCATTGAAATAGGTGTCAGAGAAAGCCGAATGATTGAGGGCGAATATACTCTTACCGGCGATGAAATAAAGAAATGCACAAGATTTGATGATTCTATTGCAACGGGCAATTATGATATTGATATTCATAACCCTGAGGGTAGCGGAACAAGCCATTATTTCTTCCCGCCGGGCGAATATTATGAGATTCCTTATAGATGCTTAATTCCTAAAAATTCCGAAAATCTGCTTGTTGCAGGCCGATGCGTTTCCTGTGACCATGAGGCTCAGGCGTCTTTGCGAATTATGCCTATTGTTTGCACTTTGGGGCAGGCGGCAGGTGTTGCGGCGGCTTTGGCAAAAGAAAAAGCTTTAGCGGTTGGGGATATTGATATAACCGCTTTGCAGAAAATCTTGACCGATAACGGCGCAGTTTTACATTAAATATAATAAAAAGAACCGAGGATTTAGAGCGTCACTCTAAAGGACAGTTTTGCAAGAATACGGTATATCTCGAAAGAGGTATGCCGTATTTTGCATTTGTGGACACAAATGCAGTGCTTGTCAGGAAAACCGATAAGGTATAGGTGAACTAAAAAAGGCTCCCTTGTGTAAAGGGAGCTGTCAGCGAAGCTGACTGAGGGATTGTTTTACGAGATAATCAATATACTCACAAACACCCCTAAAGTTTTTATGTATTTCCGTATTCGGTATTCTGATAACCGTTAATCCGTATTCTTCAAGAAAGGCGGTTCTTTCTTCGTCATATCGCTTTCCTTCTTCGCTATAATGCCCAGAACCGTCAAGCTCTATAATGAGCTTAGCCTCTGCACAGTAAAAATCTGCAATATACCTTCCGAGAACCTTTTGGCGCGAAAAGCGGATAGGGTAGGTACGCAGAAAATCATACCAAAGGTGTTTTTCTTCTTTTGTCATATTCTTTCGCAACATTTTTGCGGTTGGCACAATATCTTTATTGTGTTTTCTCTGCATTACAATCCCTCCGTCACGCTGACGCGTGCCACCTCCCTTTACACAAGGGAGGCTTTTGTGCTGACCGTTACGTATGCGTGATCTGTTTCAAATTCATTTATGATCTTAAGCTTGGATGTTGAAAGATAGCTACGTATATCGTTAGGATTATCGGGATATATTTTCACCTTTCTATCACCCATATCGATATACTCATTCTGATTTTTATCGATCGACAAAACAAAAAGTCCGTTATTAGTCAGCAAATCCGCAATTTTTTGTATAGCTGATAACTTATCTTGTATATGCATAAAGGTTAATGACGAGTAGATTACATCAAACTGTGCCTCAAATTCACAAGACATAAAATTGCCGCAAATAAGTTTTATATTTTGATACGCTGATAGGTTTTCAGTTGCTCTCCCAATTGTTTTTTCGGATATATCTATTCCACACAAGCTTTTACAATTTGGTGCAATCTTGATGGCAAGTCGCCCTGTTCCAATTCCTATTTCTAAAACGGATTTACTTTTATCAAGCTGCATACTCTCGATAAACTTATCTCCGTCCCACTTGTCCATATAATCTCTCAATGGTTTAGGATCGCGAGCAGGGTCATTGTTTTCGTCAATTAGCTTGTTATAATGTTCAATCACTTCTCTCATAAGCATCTTCCTTGTATTATTCAAGATTGATGTTTTTATTATAACACAAAACTGCAGATAATCAATCTGAGGTTGCTGTTTTCTATCGGTAGGTAATGTACTCCCAAAACTGTCCTTAAGAGTTCACAGCTTTATCCTCGGTTTTCTTTTTTTGCGGAAATTTTTTCATTTATTTTAATATTTGCGGGCATAATATAACTGCCACATGGCAAAAAAATATTGGAGGAAACAAAATGAAAAAGATTTTTTCTTGTCTTTTGGTAACTGTCTTAATGGCATTATCATTTGCGGGATGTAGCCGCGGCGGCGAGGGTGAGGTCGCTGTTTTTTATTTCACCTATAGCGATGCTTATATTTCAAATGTTCGTTCGGCACTCGATAAATATCTTGATGAAGCCGATATTGATTATAACGATTATGATGCAAACGGCAATCAGTCATCTCAGACCGACCAAATTGATGTTGCGGTTTCTAAAGGTGCAACAGGACTTATTGTAAATGTTGTTGATACAGGCTCAAACGATGCCGCTTCAACTATTGTTGAAAAGGCAAGAGCTGCTGATATTCCGCTTGTTTTCTTTAACCGTTCGGTTGATGAATCGGTTGTTTCAAGCTATGAAAAATGCGTTTTTGTCGGAACTGATTATGAGCTTGCAGGTCATATGCAGGGCGAGATGATAGGCAAGTATTTACTTGAAAATTATGATGCGGTTGATATAAACAAGGACGGCAAGATTAGCTATGTTCTTTTTAAGGGCCAAGAGGGCAATATGGAGGCAATAGCCCGAACAAAGTATGCCGTTGAGGACTGCAATGCTTTGCTTAATGAGGCGGGTAAGCCTAAATTACAGTTCTATGATGAGGCAAATGTTAACAGTTATCTTGTTGATCAGGACGGTCTTTGGTCAGCATCCTCGGCAACCAATTATATGAGCACAATTTTGGCACAATTCAGCGAGTCTAACAAAAATATGGTTGAGCTTGTTATTGCGAATAATGACGAGATGGCTTTGGGCGCAGTTTCGGCACTTGAGGCGGCAGGCTATAACAAGAAGGGAAGTAAAACAATTCCCGTTTTCGGCGTTGATGCAACCGATGCCGCAAAAGAGGCAATCAAAAACGGCAAAATGGCAGGAACTATTAAGCAGGATGCAGAGGCTATGGCAGATGTTATCAGCAAGCTGATGACCAACCTTAGAAATAATGAAGAAAAGTTTAAGGGTATAAATAAGGAAAACATCATCGGCTCTTGGCGAGTAAATATACCCTATGCGGCATATACTAAAGAGCAGTAATTAAAAGGAGCTTCGGGGAAAATGAGTGAAAATAATGTGATTTTAAAAATGGATAATATTGAAAAGGTTTTCCCCGGAGTTAAAGCTCTTGATAATGTTAGCCTTAAGGTTAAGGCGGGAACAGTTCATGCCCTTATGGGTGAAAACGGCGCAGGAAAATCTACTCTTATGAAATGCCTCTTCGGCGTTTACAGAAAAGACGCAGGCAAAATATTTCTTTTCAATAAAGAGGTTGATTTTAAAAATTCTGCTGAGGCGCTCTCAGGGGGAATTGCAATGGTTCATCAGGAGCTTAATCAGGCGCTGAAGCGCAACGTTATGGATAATATGTGGCTTGGGCGTTTCCCTAAGGTTTCAAAATGGTTGCCCTTTACGAGCGAAAAAAAGATGCAGGAGCAAACAAGAGAGATATTTAAGGATTTAGGCCTTAATATAGACCCCAAAACTGTAATGAGCAGGCTTTCGGTTTCTCAAAGACAGATGGTTGAAATTGCGAAGGCTATATCCTATGATGCTAAAATAATTGTTTTTGATGAGCCGACCTCATCGCTTAATGAAAAAGAGGTTGAGCATCTGTTTAGAATTATAGATATGCTTAAAAAACGCGGTTGCGGAATAATTTATATCTCTCATAAAATGGAGGAAATTTTGCGTATTTCCGATGAGGTAACCGTTATGCGTGATGGCAAGCATATTGCCACTAAACCTGCAAAAGAGCTTACAATGAACGAAATAATTAAGCTTATGGTTGGGCGCGAATTAACTAATCGCTATCCGGAAAAGGCGCATAGCATCGGCGATGTTTTGTTAGAGGTTGACAATCTTTCAAGTGTGTATAACAATCTGAACGGTGTTTCCTTTAAGGCCAGAGAAGGAGAAATTTTAGGAATTGCAGGGCTTGATGGCTCGG
Organism: uncultured Oscillospiraceae bacterium; assembly: GCA_949295415.1. Lineage (GTDB taxonomy): Bacteria > Bacillota > Clostridia > Oscillospirales > Acutalibacteraceae > UMGS172. The sequence continues at coordinate 5,268 of CASFLA010000065.1, read as the reverse complement.
GCAGAACCGAGCTTTTAGAAAATCTTTTTGGACTTTCAACAAGAAAATCGGGAACCATATTTTTGCGCGGCAAGCAGATAAGTAATAAAAATCCCAGAGATTCAATCAAAAACGGCTTTGCATTACTAACCGAGGAAAGACGCGCAACCGGCATTTTTGGAATATTATCCATTATGGAAAATACCGTTGTTTCGAGTTTAAAATCGGTTAAAAAGGGACCCTTTATAAGCAAAAGAAAATCCAGAGAGAATACCGATTGGTGTATAAATTCTTTAAGGATTAAAACTCCTAGCAGAGAGGTTAAAATAAGAAATCTGTCGGGCGGTAATCAGCAAAAGGTGATTTTAGGGCGTTGGCTGTTGACCGACCCAACCGTTCTCCTCTTAGATGAGTCCACAAGAGGCATAGATGTTGGCGCAAAATATGAAATATATCAGCTTATATTAAACCTTGCCGCAAAGGGAAAGACCGTTATAATGGTATCCTCTGAGATGCCCGAGCTTCTGGGCGTTTGCGACAGGATACTTGTTATGTCGGGCGGAAAGCTTGCAGGTCAGGTCGATGCCAAAACGGCAACGCAGGAGGATATAATGACCCTTGCGGCAAAATATGTTTAAAGGAGCTATATAAATGTCAGATAAAAATGAGGCTGCAAGAGTCGGCAAGCTTTCAAAATTCAAAACGCTTAATCCAAGTGATAAGCGCCGCTATGTAACCGATTTATTATTCAACAACGCGATGTTTATAATCATCGCGATTGCTATTATCTATATTGCGATAAGAGTGCCTGCTTTTCTTTCACTCTCATCTGTTGTAAATATTATTTCTCTGACGGCTGCCAGAATGCCGATTGCGTTAGGTATCGCAGGCGCCATTGTCCTTACCGGAACCGATATTTCGGCAGGCAGATGCGTTGGCTTAACTGCTTGCGTTGCGGCATCGCTTTTGCAGATAACGGGTTATTCTAAAAAAATGTTCCCCGACCTTGATCCCTTGCCGCTATGGTCGGTTTTGCTGATTGTTATGGCTATCGGTGCAGTAGTTGGACTCGTAAACGGATTTTTTGTTGCGAAATTTAAGCTGCACCCATTTATTGTAACCTTGTCAACTCAGCTTATTTTGTTCGGCAGCGTTTTGATGTATCTTATGATAGGCTCTAACAATGGGCAGACGCTCTCCGGACTTGATTCATCATACACTGATTTTGTCCGAGGAACATTGTTTAAAATAGGAACGGTTGCGGTGCCTAATTATGTGCTTTATTCTGCCATTCTTACTGCTATTATATGGGTTATATGGAACAAAACGGAGTTTGGTAAAAATATGTTTGCAGTAGGCTCTAACGAAGAGGCGGCAAATGTTTCGGGTGTTAATGTTTTCAGAACTATTATCCTCGTTTTCGTTCTGGCAGGTATAATGTATGGCATAACAGGCTTCATTGAAGGCGCGAGAATCGCCTCCTGTTCGGCAAATACGGGTCTTAACTATGAGAGCGATGCTATTGCCGCCTGCGTCATAGGCGGTGTATCGTTTGTTGGCGGAACGGGTAAAATCAGCGGCATTGTAACGGGCGTTTTCTTGTTGCAGATTATCTTTGTTGGTTTGAACTTTTTATCGGTTTCGGCAAATATGCTCTATATAATAAAGGGCCTTATAATTCTTGTTGCCTGCGCTATTGATATGCGAAAATATCTGGCAAGAAAGTAGGTTGCTTTTATGTCGGGGGGACTTTATAAAAATATTAAAATGAGCCTTAAAACCGCAAATGTTATAACTCTTGGACTTATAACTGCTCTTATAATAGCTTTTGTCTTGGTTGTGAAAAGTGGCGGGTTCATCGTTTCTTTTGATGTGAACGGAGGAACGGATATTGAGCCTGTAAGGGTTATGCACGGCGAGCAGGTTATTTTAAAAACACCAACTAAGCAGGGCAGGGCATTTAAGGGCTGGTATATTGATGAGGATTGCACAATTTTATGGCAGGAAAATTCACCTGTAACAGAGAGTATGACGCTCTATGCTAAATGGGAATAAAAGCTCCGCAGATTTCGCCCACGCCCCATAGGGCAGTATTTCCTTAATAATGTGAAATTTCGGCGCAATAATGCGTCAAAACCCATCAATACGCGACAGCGTTATTGATGGGTTTTTCCTTTTCTTGCACTCGAAATTTTCATTTTAAGGTGCTTCGCAGTTTCGTAAGAACTAAAAATTCCCTGTATTTAATCCATAAAACGCAGAAAGGCTGACGCCTTTCGAGGCTTTTGGCAACAATATAGGGGAATTTTGTCAGAGAAACAAATACTTCCCTATGGGGCGTTGGCGTTTTCTGCGGAGCTTTTTTATAAAAATATATGGAAAAGTGAAGGAATTAGTAGTATAATAGTTTTGTAAAACAAAAAGGAGAGATTATTATGAAAAATAAGAAGCTTATTATTGTTATCGGCGTTATAATTCTTGCTGTTGTTATAATAGCCTCAACCTTTATAGGAAATTATAACAGTCTTGTTGAAAAGGAAGAGAATATCGAGCAGGCAAGAAGTAATGTTCAAACTCTTTTGCAGAAGCGTTCGGATAAAATACCTAACCTCGTTGCAACAGTTAAAGGCTATTCAGAGCATGAATCTGAAACCTTTAAAGCGGTAACCGAGGCAAGAAATGCTGTTAAAGGCGCAACCTCTGTTGATGAACTGCAGCGAGCTGACGAGCAGTTAACAGGCGCTCTTAATGTTTGGGTAAATGCCGTAACCGAGGCTTATCCTGAGCTTAAGGCTGATAAATCCTTTACTGCGCTTATGGATGAAATAAGCTCTATTGAAAATGAAATTCAGTATTCAAGAACTCAGTATAACAAAAAAGCAACTCAGTTTAATAAAGCTGTCAGAAAATTCCCCGGCAGCATTTTCGCTTCTATGTTCGGCTTTGAAAAGGCAGAACTATTCGAGGCATCCGAGGGTGCAGATAAAGCGCCTGAGGTTTCATTCTAAAAGATGAAAAAGCTATCGATTTTATTGGTTATTATTATTAGCATAATATTCTGCTTTCCGGCAGCTGCCGCAGAATTAAAGCAAACTGAGGCATTTTTTGTTAATGATTACGCTGATGTTATTGAACCGAAATATGAAAGCGAAATTTGTGTGAAGGGTAAAAACCTTTATAGCGCAACCGAAGCACAGGTCGTTGTTGTAACGGTTGATTCAATAGATGGCAGAGATGCTGCAATGTTTGCGGCAGACTTAGGCAACCAGTGGGGTCTTGGAAGTAAGGATAAGGATAACGGCGTTGTTATACTGCTTGTTATGGATTCCAGAGAAATTGAGATTTCAACCGGAACAGGAATCGGCGGCGCTTTGCCTGCCTCAAAATGCGGCAGAATTATAGATGAATACGGCCTCGATTATTTAAGCCGCGGTATGTATGGCTTGGGCCTTGCATCAATTTATAATTCTGTTATGAACGAACTGTTTATTTACTATGGACTTGACCCTGCAGAAGATTATACCCCTGTCGATGACGATGGTTCCAATTTGGCAGGAACTATAATGGCAATCATTTTTATAGTGATTGTTATATTATCGGTTATCGGTAATCATAGAGGTCGCGGCGGAAGAGGCGGCTTCTTCCCAATAATCTTTTTTGGCGGCCGCGGCGGCTTTGGCGGCGGCAGCTCGTTCGGTGGCGGCTTTGGTGGTTCGGGCGGCTTCAAAGGAGGCGGCGGCTCGTTCGGCGGTGGAGGAGCCGGCAGAAGATTTTAACAGTTATTGATTTTATATTAAATATATGCTAAAATCTTCTAAGTGATTTGGCACAATTCAATTATGCTCGAGGTGGAAAAATGGAAATTCTTTATAAAAATCTATTGGAGTTTCATTGGCAGGATGGAGTTATGCTCCTTATAGGCGCAGTGCTTATATATCTTGCCATTAAAAAGGAAATGGAGCCGACTTTGCTTCTTCCTATGGGCTTTGGAACCTTGCTTGTAAATATACCGGGTTCCGATGCATTAGTTGGGCCTATTAAGGAACTTTATTATGCAGGTATAGCTAACGAGCTTTTCCCGTTGCTTTTGTTCATCGGTATCGGCGCAATGATTGATTTTGGTCCGTTGCTTTCAAACCCCAAGCTGATGATTTTCGGTGCGGCGGCGCAGTTCGGTATTTTCTTTACGCTTTGTATGGCTCGTATGTTCTTCCCTGAAATTGATGCAGCATCTATTGCCATTATCGGTGCGGCAGACGGTCCTACTTCTATTGCCGTTGCTAATACCTTGGGTTCTCAGTATGTCGGTGCTATAACTGTTGCGGCATATTCTTATATGGCGCTTGTGCCCATTATTCAGCCGCCCGTTATTAAGCTGCTTACAACCAAGAAGGAAAGGCTTATTCGTATGCCTTATGAGCAGAAGTCTGTTTCTAAAACAACAAGAATTCTGTTCCCCATTATTATTACAATCGTTGCTTCTGCCATTATTCCGCAGGCAACTGCCCTTATTGGTTTCCTTATGTTTGGTAACCTTATCAGAGAGTGCGGAGTCCTTGATTCGCTTTCAGAAACTGCGCAGAAGGTTCTCGCGAACCTTGTTACCATTTTCCTCGGCATCTCGGTTGCGTTTAATATGACTGCAGATAAATTCTTAAAGTTAGATACCATTGTTATTATGGGTCTTGGACTCGTGGCATTTATCGTTGATACCGCAGGTGGCGTTCTTTTTGCAAAGTTATTGAATCTTTTCTTAAAGCAGAAGGTTAACCCCATGATTGGTGCTGCAGGTATTTCTGCATTCCCGATGTCAGGCCGAATTGTTCATAAAATGGGCCTCCAGGAAGACCCGCAGAACTTCCTGCTTATGCATTCAATAGGTGTTAACGTTTCGGGTCAGATTGCATCGGTTATCGCCGGTGGTATAATTCTTAATATATTCGGTTAAGAAAGGAGCAGGAAAATGAAATTATTAAGTATATTTAACAATTTATTAAATGCTGCCTCTCAGTTAGCCGATACTGCTCAAAACGCAGAGCCCAAAATGGAATGGCATCCGGAGGAAGCAATCCCTATGCTTGAGCATATGGGAATCGGAATGCTGACAATTATTATAATTATCGGCATTATAATTATAGTAACCGCGATTATAATGACTATGTTTATGTCGAAATAAGGCAAAGTCTTATTTCGACTGCGAATTCAAAGAATTCGCAAACAATTACCAACGGTAATTGAACATATTCATTGAAATGACATCGAAGTTACAAACGACGTTTTAAGACGTTG
>CASFLA010000064.1 GCA_949295415.1 uncultured Oscillospiraceae bacterium | reverse complement strand
CAATAATGCGTCAAAACCCATCAATACGCGACAGCGTTATTGATGGGTTTTTCCTTTTCTCGCACTCGAAATTTTCATTTTAAGGTGCTTCGCAGTTTCGTAAGAACTAAAAATTCCCTGTATTTAAGCCATAAAACGCAGAAAGGCTGACGCCTTTTAAGGCTTTTGGCAACAATACAGGGGATTTTGTTAGAGAAACACATACTTCCCTATGGGGCGTGGGCGTTTGGTTGCGCCGTTTTCTTTAGCTGTTTTAGCAATTTTCTATTCAGTTTTACAAGGTTGCAAATTTTCTATTATAAATCGACAAAGATTATGTTAAATATTAAACAAATTTGCGGTTTGGTATTGTCTTTTTTAAAATTTGAGTATATAATTATAAAGTCAAATTATGAAAGGAGTTTAGTTCATATGAATTACTCAGTTGAAGTTCAAAACATGTGCACTGTTGCCAAGGGTCCTCATCATGGACCGGCTCCCATTCCCGAAGAGGGCAAATGGGTTCAGGCAAAAGAAATTAAAGACATTTCCGCTTACACTCATGGTGTGGGCTGGTGTGCTCCTCAGCAGGGCGCCTGCAAGCTTTCTTTAAACGTTAAGGATGGCATTATCGAGGAAGCTCTTGTTGAAACCATCGGTTGCTCGGGTATGACCCATTCTGCAGCTATGGCTGCTGAAATTCTCCCCGGCAAGACTCTTATAGAGGCTCTTAATACCGACCTCGTTTGCGATGCTATTAACACCGCAATGCGCGAGCTCTTCCTCCAGATCGTTTATGGTCGTAGCCAGTCTGCTTTCTCTGAGGATGGTCTTGTTATCGGCGCAGGTATGGAAGACCTCGGCAAAGGCGAGCGTTCAATGGTTGGAACCATGTATGGAACCAAGGCAAAGGGTGTTCGTTATCTTGAGATGACCGAAGGCTACTGCACCAGAATGGCTCTTGATGAGAATGATGAGGTTATCGGCTATGAGTTCGTATCACTCGGTAAGATGACCGATTTCATCAAAAAGGGTATGGAGCCTAATGAGGCTTATGAAAAATCCAAGGGCACTTACGGCAGATTCGCTGATGCCGCTAAGTATATCGACCCGAGAAAAGAATAAGGAGGTAAACGTAAATGGCTAAGTTTGAAGGTTATGAGAGACGCGAGGCCAAAATCCTTGCCGCTCTTAAAGAATACGGAATTTCCTCCATCGATGAATGTAAGGAAATCTGTGCTGCAAAGGGCGTTGACCCTTATAAAATCGTCGAAGAAACCCAGCCTATCGCATTCGAAAATGCAAAATGGGCTTACACCGTTGGTTGCGCTATTGCAATAAAAATGGGTTGCACAAAGGCTGCTGATGCTGCTGCCGCTATCGGTATCGGTCTCCAGTCATTCTGCATTCCCGGTTCTGTTGCTGAGAACCGCAAGGTTGGTTTAGGCCACGGTAACCTTGGCAAGATGCTCCTTTCAGAAGAGACTGAGTGCTTCTGCTTCTTGGCAGGTCACGAGTCTTTTGCAGCTGCAGAGGGTGCAATTAAGATTGCTCTTAACGCTAATAAGGTTCGCGTTAAACCCTTGCGCGTTATTTTGAATGGTCTTGGTAAGGATGCCGCGTATATCATTTCAAGAATCAACGGCTTTACCTATGTTGAAACCGAGTTTGACCCCTATGCAGAGGAAGTTAAGGTTGTCAGTGAGAAAGCATTCTCTAATGGACCCAGAGCAGATGTTAAGTGCTATGGCTCTGATAACGTTCCCGAGGGTGTTGCAATTATGAAGCTTGAGAAGGTTGGCGTTTCCATTACCGGTAACTCAACCAACCCGACCCGCTTCCAGCATCCTGTTGCAGGAACCTATAAGAAGTGGTGCTATGAGAATGGTGTTAATTACTTCTCAGTTGCTTCCGGCGGCGGCACAGGTAGAACTCTCCATCCTGATAATATGGCTGCCGGTCCTGCTTCTTATGGTATGACCGATACAATGGGCCGTATGCACGGCGATGCTCAGTTTGCAGGTTCTTCCTCAGTTCCTGCTCACGTTGAGATGATGGGTCTTATCGGCGCTGGTAACAACCCCATGGTTGGTATGACTGTTGCTTGCGCAGTTGCTATCGAAGAGGCTGGCAAGAAATAATTAAATACAAAACAACAAAGCCCGAGGGAATGATATGCACCCCAAAAGTTAGACACTTTTGGAGGTGTATATCACTAATGCCTCGGGTTTTTCTTGTCTTAATGCCTACATCCTGCAATCACTATTTTAATTATCAAAAAATTACCCACACATCATTTTAATATTATAGTAACCTGTTTAAGATTAAACATCAATAACCTTATTTAGATTAAATTATTATTCTTAATAGTTATAGTGAGGGGGTGGGAAGTATATGTATAGCAGAATACGCGACTCAAGAGAAGATCGTGACCTTAACCAAACAAAGATAGCACAGATTCTCGGAATTTCACAGACAGGATATTCTGAATATGAAACATAAGAGAATGACATCCCTGCTTCGATAATAATAAAACTTGACCGCTGCTACTACAATACCGGTATTGATTATTTACTCGGAGAAACCGATTGCAAATACAGATATCCAAAAGCAAAATAATTACTTCTAACGCCGCTATGCTGTAAAAAAGTTACAGTATGGCGATTTTTTATTGACAACAACGTATATATTTTATAAAATTAAAATATAGAAATTTATGCTTGGAGGGGTTTATGTGAAAAAAATATTAGTTGTTATTTTAACTTTAGTGCTTTTGTTCAGTTCGCTTTCTATGGTTGCTTCTGCGCGCTACAGCAACGAGGAGCTAGGTGTCGTTATAAAAATCGATAAGGATACCGACATCCTGCTTGACGGCGAAAAGGATGAGGTATATAAAAACGGCTTGCATATTTATCTGGACCGCTTTTTGACCAATCAGAAATCAGAATGCTCGGGTCAGGCTTGGCTGGTTTGGAAGCAGGGCTTTTTATATGCATTTGTTGATATTAATGATAGTGAAATAAATGAACCTGACCCTGTTGGCGAGGAGGAAGAACCCTGGATGTATGACTCTGTTGAGTTTTTCGTTGACGCTAAGAACGAGGGCGACTTTGCTTACCAATATCGCATTGGCGTAACCGGTTTTCTCTCGGTTTTCGAAAATGGAAAAGGTGTTGCATTTGGAAAAGACCAGAGTAATCAGTATTTTGAGGGTGCAACCGTTTTAACTGATAACGGATACAGCTGTGAATTTAAAATTCCCGTTGAAAAAATGGGTGTCGGCAAAGGTATCGGCATTCAGTTCCAGATAAACGATATGGTTGGCAGCCGCAGAGTTGTTATCATGTCGAGAGATTCGAAGCATGCTTCCAGCTGGTCTGTTTTTGATTTTGACTATATAACTCTGGCTGATAAATTTGGCGAGGTTAATGAGGTTTACGACGAGCTTACCTGGGAGCTTGATAACGAGGAAGGTGAGGAGGAAGATGAGGATACAAGCAGCACTGCCGCAACAACAAGCGATGCTTCATCTACTGTAACCGATTCTTCAAAACCCACACAGTCGGATAATCAGGCAGGCGCAGATATAGGCGAGCCCGACCACGACAAAATGTTAACAACTTACATTATTATTGGTGCCGCTGCGCTTATAGTTATAGCCGCAGTTGTTGTTACGATTATTATTGTTAAGAAGAAAAAGAAATCAGAGTAATAAAAATCCGCAATAAATACAAAAAACGCTTGATGCCCTTTGTTATGCGCTTGATTGTTAGGTTAGCGATATTATTGAGTTTATAAAAGAATAACGCCCGATTCCAAAACGCCCACGCCCCATAAGGAAGTATTTGTTTCTCTAACAAAATCCCCTATATTGTTGCCAAAAGCCTCGAAAGGCATCAGCCTTTCTGCGTTTTATGGCTTAAATACAGGGAATTTTTAGTTCTTACGAAACTGCGAAGCACCTTAAAATGAAAATTTCGAGTGCAAGAAAAGGAAAAACCCATCAATAACGCTGTCGCGTATTGATGGGTTTTGTCGCATTATTGTGCCGAAATTTCACATTTTTAAGGAAATACTGCCATATGGGGCGTGGGCGAAACGGAATCGGGTGTTTGTTTTTTGAGTGTTAAGCCTCTAAAATTGCGCGGAGCTTTTTGTTGGATTTATAGTTCTTAACTGCGGCTCTGCCTGCAGATTTTAAGAACGGATAATCCTCGAGATATTTTTCAGCGGCGGCTTCGAAAGCGGCAGGGTCATTACCGAAAGCACCTGCTAAAATTACCGAGCAGATAATATCGCCGAGAATAAGCTCGCCTTCATAATGCATATCGCCGAGCATTTTAAAATATTTTACGAGCTGCTTTTTGTTGGCATTTTCGTTTTCCATAAGTTCTTTCATTTTTGCAATGCCGTAATTCTTATAGAATTCAACATAAAGGAAATCACCGTATTTTGCAATCATTTCCTTATAGGCATCTTTATACTGAGGGAACATGGCGAGGAATTTCTGTGTAAAGGCTTCGATGCCGGGCTCAGTTCCTGCCAAGTTTTTCTCGGGCATTGCAACCTCTATCGAATTGATAGAAGCGGTTTTAAGCTCAACGCCGATGCTTGCGGCAACAAGCTCGGTAAAATCGTTAGCAATGCAAGTAATATCGTTTGCACCATGGTCAGCCTCATCAAAGAACCAGGTTGAGAGCACAGCAGAAGCGCCTTTTTCGCCATCCTCTGAAATATCAGCGGCGGACAAAACGAACTCTTTTTTAGGCTCGTTATACTCTACAGAGAAAACTCTCGAATCCTTTTTAAAGGAAGCCTCCTCAATAGCAAAACCGTTTTCGTTGAGAAAATCATGCATAGCCGAAATAATTTCATTAGTATATTTAATATCCATAAAATACTCTCCAAGATAGATGTTTCATTCAGTATAACACATAATATTCCGTTTGTCTATTAAAGAAATTTTTTAATATAAAAAAAGTCATTAAAAAAATAAATTTTTCCTGTTGACATTATAGGGTTACTTGTGGTATATTATTTAGGCGCTCATAAATGCTGGTTTAGCTCAGTTGGTAGAGCAGCTGATTTGTAATCAGCAGGTCGGGGGTTCAAGTCCGTCAACCAGCTCCACCTTTTTTATCAAGTTCAACCGGACTTGAAGCCTAAGAGGGTTGCGCCGTTAAGAAAACATCACGGTGTGATGTTTTTAGGTGCAAGGTGCGCAGCAGCTATGCTGCAAGCAGGGCAGACTTTCGAGAGAAAGGCTGCGTCCGTCAACCAGCTCCACCTTTTTTATAGGGGCGCACAATTTAATATGGGAGTGTTCCCGAGTGGCCAAAGGGGGCAGACTGTAAATCTGTTGTCTTCGACTTCGGTGGTCCGAATCCACCCGCTCCCACCAAAACAAAAAACCACCCAACAGGGTGGTTTTTTTGTTTTGTATTATTCATTTTTTATTATTTATCATTCATTAAAACAGATTTTTGTAATGAATATTTAATGATGAAATCACTTTTCTGATATTTATGGGCAAAAGTAATAAATGTTATTCAAATAATATTGAAATTTTATTCAAATATACTATAATATACTATATAGTAATTCAACTGAAAGGATTCAGGATTATGAATATTATAGTTTGTGTTAAACAGGTTCCTGCCAGCAGTAAGGTTCAGGTTGATCCCGTAACAGGCGTTCTTATACGCGACGGAGCGGATAGTAAGCTCAACCCGTTTGACCTTTTTGCGCTCGAATCGGCATTTTCAATAGCAGAGAGTGTTGGCGGAACGGTTAAAACTCTTTCAATGGGTCCGCCGCCTGCCAAAGCGGCTTTAGATGAAACTCTTTGGATGGGTGCTGACGAGGCAGTTCTGCTTTCTGATAGAAAGTTCGGCGGTGCTGATGTTGCCGCAACTGCTTCTGCTTTAAAGCTTGGAATAGAAAAAATGGGGAATTATGGTCTTATAATCTGCGGCAAGCAGACTACCGACGGCGATACCGCGCAGGTTGGCCCTGAGCTTGCTGAAAAACTAGGAATTGACCATATTGCCAACGTTATAGAAATACTTGAGGCTACAGAGGAATATATAACCGTTGTTGCAGATATGGACAGAGTTTTGCAAACGGCAAAGCTAAAGCTTCCTTGCCTGATTACCATTGACAAGGATGCCAATACCCCAAGGCTTCCGTCTTATAGAAGAAAACTAGAGTTTCAGCAAAAAGAAAGTGTTAAGGTTTATTCTGTAAATGACTTAGAGGGAGCAGATGAGAATGTGCTTGGTCTTAAGGGCTCGCCTACCAAGGTTGAGCGAATATTCTCGCCCGATAAAAACCTTGACCGCAGAATGTTGACGGGTTCTTCCGAGGAGCTTAGTGATAACATCTATACATTACTCAAATCTAAGAAATTCATATAAGGAGGCGTTAAATAATGGGACTTATTGTTAACAAGGAAAAAATAAACGAGTCTGTTGCAGCTGAGCTTGTAAAGCTTTGCCCGTTTAACGCCATAGCTTATGAAAATGGCGAGTTATCAATAAACTCAGCCTGCAAGGCCTGCAAAATATGCGTTAAAAAAGGACCTGCAGGCGCTATAACCTGGGAAGATGAAACGGCACCGCAGGTTGATAAGTCGCTTTGGAAGGGTGTTTCGGTTTTTGCCGAAATTTCTGACGGTAAAATTCATCCGGTATCCTTAGAGCTGCTCGGCAAAGCAAGAGAGCTTGCCGAAATTATAGACCACCCCGTTTATGCAGTGTTGATAGGTAATAAGGTGAGTGACTTTGCAAAGGAACTTTTGCATTACGGAGCCGATAATGTCTTTACATATGATGATGAGGCATTTTCGGACTTCGTTATCTCTCCTTATGCCGCGGCATTCTATGATTTTATAGAGAAAATTAAGCCGTCAAGCATTCTGGTCGGCGCAACAAATGTCGGTCGCTCTTTAGCACCGCGTGTTGCTGCACGCTGCAATACAGGGCTCACTGCCGATTGCACCATACTCGAGATGAAGGATAATACTGATTTGGTTCAGATTCGTCCTGCGTTCGGCGGAAATATTATGGCGCAGATTATAACCCCTAATGCAAGACCTCAGTTCTGCACGGTTCGCTATAAGATTTTCTCTATCCCAAAAAGGCAGAATGAGGCAACCGGCGAGGTTGTAAATATGCAGGTAACTGACTCTATGAAAAAGAGCGATACCGAGATAATAGCAACCGAATATAAGCCTCAGGAAATTGATATATCAGAGGCGGAGGTTGTGGTAGCTTGCGGCAGAGCGTTTCAAAAGGAAAGCGATTTAGAAATGGCGAGAGAGCTTGCCGAGCTTTTGGGTGGACAGCTTGCAGGAACAAGACCGCTTGTTGAAAAAGGGCTTATTTCTCCGAAGCGCCAGATAGGTCTTTCAGGAAGAACGGTTAAGCCCAAAATCATTATAACCTTGGGTGTTTCGGGCTCTGTGCAGTTCGTTGCAGGTATGAAGGGCAGCGATTTCATAGTTGCCGTAAATAATGATAGTGAGGCAAGCATATTCGATGTTGCCAATGTTGGAATCGTCGGCGATATATATGAGATTGTGCCGATGCTGATAAACAAGATAAAGGCAGGTGAGCTTTGATGTATAAATCGGTTACAAGCGCTGATATTGACGCTTTAAAAATGGCGGTTGACCCCTCGCGTGTTTTTGCAGGCGAGGAAATAAGCGAGGATTACAGCCACGATGAGTTAGGCGATATTTCAAAGCTGCCCGAGGTGCTTATAAAGGTCAAATCAACCGAGGAAGTATCCAAGATTATGAAATATGCCAACGATAACCGAATCCCCGTTGTTGTCCGCGGGAGCGGCACGGGTCTTGTTGGCGCGGCGGTTGCGGTTGAGGGCGGCATAATGCTTGAAACAACGCTGATGAACAAAATATTAGAACTTGACGAGGAAAATCTTACAGTAACGGTTCAGCCCGGTGTTTTGCTTATGGAGCTTGCAGCGTTTTGCGAGGAGCATGATTTTCTTTATCCGCCTGACCCCGGTGAAAAGAGCGCCACGATAGGTGGAAACATCAGCACCAATGCGGGCGGAATGCGTGCCGTTAAATATGGTGTAACAAGAGATTACGTAAGAGGCTTAACTGCTGTTTTGCCGAACGGAGAAATTATAAGCATAGGCGGTAAAATTGTTAAAAACAGCTCGGGCTATTCATTAAAGGATTTGCTTGTAGGCTCCGAGGGAACGCTCGCGGTTATAACCGAAGCGATTTTAAAGCTGGTTCCGAAGCCTTCAATCACGGTTTCGTTGCTTATACCATTTGATTCTATTGAAATAGCTATAGGAACAGTTCCAACCCTTATTAAAAGCCGTGCTTCGCTTACTGCGATTGAATTTATGGAGCAGGGAACAATCCTCTTTGCCGAGGAATATTTGGGCAAGAATTTCCCCGATAAAAAATCTCCGGCATACCTCATTTTAACTGTTGACGGGAATGATAGCGAGGAGCTTTCAAAGGAAATTGATAAAGTTGCCGCAATTTGTCTTCAGGCAGGCGCAAGCGATGCCTTGATAGTTGACACCGAGGAGAGAAAAACATCCGTCTGGTCGGCAAGAGGCGCATTTTTAGAGGCAATCAAGGCCTCAACAACCGAAATGGATGAATGCGATGTTGTTGTTCCGAGAAACAGAATCGCGGATTTTGTTCTCTATACAAAAGAGGTCTCACAGAAGTTGGGAGTTCGCATTCCCTCGTTTGGCCATGCGGGCGATGGAAATCTTCATATATATGTTTGCCGCGATGAGCTTCCAAAAGCAGAGTGGAAATCAAAGCTGTTAGAGGCATTTGACCTGCTTTATAAAAAAGCAATTGAGGTCGAAGGACAGGTTTCGGGAGAACACGGAATCGGTTATGCAAAAAAATCATATCTCGCTGAAAGCTGCGGTGAAACACAGCTTGAGCTTATGAGGGGAATAAAGAAAGCATTTGATCCTAACAATATTTTAAATCCGCATAAGATAGTATAAAATTTTAAAGCCCACTGCATCTTTTAATGCAGTGGGCAGTTTTGAGTTTTAATATGCTTTATTAATACTCGTTAAGGCCTAAAGCAAGCATAAGCTTTTTGGCATACTTTTCGTATCCTTCCTGGGTAAGATGAACTCCGTCATCTGAAACAGCACAACCCCAGTTTGCAGTAGCAATATATTTGCAGTTGGGAACTGCGGCGGCGCAAGCATTTGCAGCCTGCTTAATGTTTGAATGGCGATATCCGTTGTTTGCAACAGGCTGGAGAATGTAAATCTTTGCATTCGGATAAAGCTTATTCAAGAACTTAACAAAGGCAACGTGAGTATCAATAAACTCCTGGTCGGTTTCTTTGGCGTTAAGGGCGTCGTTGGTTCCAAGAGAAACTGTGATGATATCGGGAACCTTTTCACCATCGAAAACATAGCTGGTTCTGCTGGTTACTTCAAGCGGGTCCTGATAATTCAAGAATGCCTTGGAGATACCCTCTCTTCTTGCGGGAAGACCTTGGGGAATGGTGTAGTAACCTCTTCCGTCAACGAGGGCGCAACCACTTCTTGCAATTCTGACGCAGTCAACCTTATCATACAAACGTTTGGGAATTTCAAAAGCATAGGAATAACTTGCTTCGGTAAGTGAGTCGCCTATAAACATGCAGTAAAGCTCCCTGTCTTCTGCGCGGCAGATATTACCCTTAGTCTGAATACCCTTGAAGGTAAAGGGAGTAGTGTTGCTTGTGCTCATAACGCGGATAACATGGGTTCCGGTTGTGGGAACTGTGAAAACCTTGCCGGATCCGGAAATATAGCCCGAATGAACAACACTTTTTCCGTCAATATAAACTTCATAGTTATCGCCGGTTGTAAGAACCAAGAAATCCGCAGCATCTTTAATCTGGAACTCAAAATAGGGCTTGAGCCAGTGAGCCTTCTTCTCGGTCTTATTAACTGTTTCCCAACGGCCTGAGTAGTTGAAGAAATCTTCGGTTGCTTTGAAAAGATGGTCAGTACTTCCATCATATGTAGTCCAGGCGGTTTTGTAGTTGGTTTTCTCAACAACAGGGCCAATGTTTGGATACTTAATGACAGAATAAACGGGCTTTGCTGCGGTTGAGCTTGTTGCAGAGCTGACAGCTGCAGCAACAGAACTAGCCTCGCTTGAAGCAGCAGATGAGGTTGCCTCTGATGAAGAAGTAGTTTCTTCATCTGTGCTAACAATAGTAGATAATACCGAGGAATTATCATCGGTTTTTGTATCACCGCAAGCGGCAAAGCAGAAAAGAAGCGCTATAGCGGTAATAAGTGCAGTGATTTTTTTGAAACTCATTGTTTTTCACCCCTAAAAATATTTGCATATTGCATAAATTTATTTTAAAGACTTTAAAAGATTTTGTCAATCTTATTTTATGTTTAACAAAGAAAAAGGTAAGAAATATAGCATAATTGTGCTTGAAAATGTTGCCGATTAAATATATACTGTAATTATGTAAATAGTGGGGAAGTGTTTTCTTGCCCATAAAGAAATAAAAGAAGGGGTAAAAATGGGTTACCGTAATTTAGTTGACTGCCATATCCATTCCGATAATTCCAATGATGCGCATCATTCGGTTACGCTTATTTGCGAAAAAGCGGTCAGCAAAGGTCTGCGTGCAATAAGCATAACTGACCATTGCGAATGCTTGAAGTATCAGGAAAAGCAATATGCGACAACCTGCCGCCAATCTAACTTTGAGGTTTTAAAGGCGAGAACGGTTTTTGAGGGTCAATTGGTTATATCCTCGGGTGTTGAAATAGGCAATCCAACAAGGGACCTTTTAGCAGCAAATGATGTTTTGAAAAACAAGTTCGATTTTGTTGTTGCCTCTGTTCATAGAATCAAGGGAAAGAAAAAAGGCTTTAGGGAGCTTGATTATGCGCGAGAGGGTAACAAGCCTGAGCTTTTAATGCCGAGATACTTCGATGATATAATAGAAACTGTTGATTGGAACGGGTTTGATGCCTTGGCGCATTTAACCTATCCGTTAAGATATTTTCCTGAGCACCTAATTGCAGATTATGATATTTTCTCTGAGCACGAGCGAATTGAATATATCTTGAAAGCGCTTGCAAAAAACGGCAAGGCACTCGAAATAAACACGCTTACAAAGGAATATAAAGCGGCGGCGATTACAAGCGGTATGCACCCATGCTTCGAAATTCTCAAGCTGTTTAAAGAGCTTGGCGGCGAATATATAACGGTTGGTTCAGATGCCCATTTTGCAGATATGGTTGGCAATAAGATAGTTGAAGCCTATGATATGGCGCTGGAAGCCGGCTTTAAATATGTTACTATTTATGAAAAAAGAGAACCTATTTCTATAAAGATACAGTAAAAAGGAGTAAAATTATGAACATTAAATTACTTAAATTACTTTCAGAAAATGCGCGTTATACTTTAAATGAATTATCTGTTATGACAGGACTTACTGAAAATCAGGTTGAAGCCGAAGTCAAGGAAATGGAGAATCAGGGCCTAATTAGAGGCTATAAGGCAATTATTGACTGGGAGAGCCTTGACAGTGCAAAGGTTTCGGCCATTATTGAGCTTAAGGTTACACCGCAGAGAGATGTTGGCTTTGAGCAGATTGCCGAAACCATTATGAAATACAATGAGGTTGAATCGGTTTATCTTATGTCAGGAACCTATGATTTCTGCGTTATAGTTAAGGGTAAGACCTTCCAGGAGGTTGCAATGTTTGTTGCAAAGCGTTTGGCTCCAATGGAAGCCGTTATTTCAACTGCAACCCACTTTATTCTTCGCCGTTATAAAGAATGCGATATTGACCTTTGCGGCGGAAATGTTGATGATAGGGAGAATTATTCGCTGTGATAGATTACGGTAAGATTATAAATCCCACCGTCAGAGATATAAAGCCATCGGGAATTCGGAAGTTTTTCGATATTGCCGCAGAAATGGATGATGTTATATCTTTAGGTGTTGGTGAACCTGATTTTAAAACGCCCTGGCATATCCGTCAGGCAGGTATTCAGTCGCTTCGCGACGGTAAAACAAGATATACCGCTAACAGAGGCCTTAAAGAGCTAAGAGCCTGCATTGCAGATTATATAAAGGATTCTTTAGGACTTACTTATGACCCCGAAACCGATGTTTTAGTATCGGTTGGCGGCAGTGAGGCTATAGATGCGGCTATAAGAACGGTTGTAGCGCCCGGTGATGAGGTGCTTATTGTTGAACCGAGCTTTGTTTGCTATAAGCCGATTTGTGAATTGGCAGGCGGTGTTCCTGTTGTTATTTCAACCAAAGAGGAAAATGGCTTCCGTTTGCAGCCTGAGGAATTGAAAGCCGCAATAACTGATAAAACCAAGGTGCTTATCTTGGCTTATCCCGGCAACCCGACCGGCGCTATTATGGACAGAAATGACCTGCTTAAAATAGCTGAGGTTCTGAAAGGAACCGATATAATGGTTATTTCTGATGAAATATATGCAGAGCTTACTTATGGCGAGCAAAAGCATACCTCGATTGCTACTATTGAGGGTATGAAAGAAAGAACTGTTATAGTCAGCGGTTTTTCAAAGGCCTATTCTATGACAGGTTGGCGCTTAGGTTATGCTTTAGGACCTAAGGAAATCATTTCTCAAATGGTTAAAATTCATCAGTTTGCCATTATGTCTGCTCCAACAACTGCGCAGTATGCCGCTATCGAGGCAATCAAAAATGGCAGAGATGATATCCAAGATATGCTTGAGGAATATGATTCCCGCCGTAGAATTATTGTTGATGGTTTTAACAAGCTAGGTCTTGAATGCTTTGAGCCGCTCGGTGCATTTTATGCTTTCCCGAGCATTAAGAGCACAGGGCTTTCCTCAGAGGAATTTTGTGAAAAACTGCTTTATTCCAAAAAGGTTGCTTTAGTTCCCGGTAACGCTTTCGGTGAAAGCGGAGAGGGCCATATAAGAGCATCATATTGCTATTCTATCGACCATATTAACGAGGCGTTAAAGCGTATTAAGGGATTTTTGGACGAGTTAAAATGAAGATAAAAGCTTTTTCGAAAATCAATCTTGCACTCGCGGTTTTAGATAAAAGGGCTGACGGCTATCACAATATTGAATCAATAATGCAGTCGGTTTCGCTTTGCGATGATATTGAAATTGATAAAATGAATAGCGGAATAAACCTTTTTTGTTCTGATGAAACCATTCTCGGCAGTGATAATATATGCCATAAGGCCGCAGAGATTTTTATAAAAAGGGCGTCCGAAAAGGGAGTTTGCCTTGGTTGCAAGATTGAAATTTCAAAGAGGATACCTCTTGCTGCAGGCTTAGGCGGCGGCAGCGCCGATGCAGCGGCAGTATTAGTCGGTCTTAACAGACTTTGCGATGATTTATTTTGCTATGATGAGCTTTGCAAGATGGCACTTATGCTTGGTGCCGATGTTCCTTTTTGTATTGAGGGCGGAACCAAGTTGGCTAAAGGTATTGGCGAGGAGTTGACGGCTCTTTTGCCGTTACCCGACTGCTTTATAGTTATTGCCAAGAAAGGCGTTAAAAGCTCAACGGGTGATATGTATCGCAAGCTTGATAATCTGAAAGCTCCAAAATTGCCTAATACCGGCCTTATGCTAAAAGGTTTGGAAAATAGCAATTTAGAAGAGTGCTTTATGGGGGCATATAACTCATTCGAGCAGGCCTGCGATGCCGCTGATGAAGTAAGAGAGGCGCTCAAAGGTATTCCGTTTGTTTATTGCGGTCTTTCGGGCGCGGGTCCCTCGGTTGTATCGGTTTTTAAGAGCGAAACCAATGCGATAACTGCTCAAAATGTGCTTAAAGGCTTGGGCTATGAGGCATTTTTGACCACTCCTGTTGATAAGGCAAACAAAATAATTGAATAAAAGTTATCACCTCTGACAATATTTTCCAATGAGAATATTGTCAGAGGTGTTTTTTTATGAAAATAGAAGGAATGAAATTCCGCAATCGCAGAATAGAATGGTCGGTGGCTGTCAGAGCTTTTGCGGCAGGACTTGTATTTGCGATTGTTATGAGTCTTTGCGGATTTAATCTCAATTACAAAAGTATCCGCGAAAATGTTTTAAGACTGCATATCCTTGCAAATTCCGATTCTATAGAGGACCAGGTGCTTAAATTAAAGGTGCGCGATGCGGTTTTAGAGGCATCGCCTGAGATTTTCGAGGGGGTTTTAACCGAGGATGAGGCAGTTAAGGCGGCAAAAGAAAAAATAGAGCTTATAAAACTGACTGCAGAAAAGGTTATACTCGATGAGGGGTATTATTATCCCGTTACTGTAGAAATCGGCCAAACATATTTTGATAAAAGAGTTTACGACGATTTTACATTACCTGCCGGCAATTACGAAGCGGTCAGAATACTTATTGGAAACGGGCAAGGGAAAAACTGGTGGTGCGTTATGTTTCCCTCGGTTTGCGTGCCTGCGGCAAGCAAGCGCGAGGATGTTTCAAGCGTCTTGACCAATAAGCAGAATGATATGATTAAAAACCCGTCAAAATATAAGGCAAGATTTAAGGTGGTTGAGTTTTTTGACTATTTGCAAAATAAAATTGCCAAGATTTCTAAGAAATTTTAAAAAACACTTGCTTTTTTAAAATAGTTGTGCTATTATTTCTTTTGCTAATGTGAAAGTAGTGCTGAGAGGAGTGACAATATGAAAGAGGGTATTCATCCGCAGTATGAAACTGTTATAGTTAAGTGCGCTTGCGGAGCGGAATTTGAAACACGTTCGACTAAGAAGGATATCCGTTTGGATATTTGCTCTAAATGTCATCCGTTTTTTACCGGCAGACAGAAGCTTGTTGATACCGGCGGTCGTGTAGACAGATTCAAAAAGCGTTTCGGAATGGAAACAAAATAATTGTCTTCGGATAATGGCCGCAGTTGCTAGGCGCAACTGCGGTTTTTATTTTAATTTAAGGCTGGTGGAAAATTGCAGGAATACAAAACGCTAAAGGGCATAGGTCAAGGCGAATATGAGGAGCATCGCTCGAGGTTTATCGGAAATGCTTTTCCCGTTAAAACCGAAAAAGAGTGTATCGATTTAATCGCAAAGATTAAGCAGGAAAATTTTGGCGCGAGGCATAATGTTTATGCTTATGTTTTAAAGGATAATAACATCTGCCGCTATAGTGATGATTCCGAGCCGCATTCAACTGCAGGTCTTCCAACCTTAGATGTTATAAAAAAGAACGGATTGGTTGATGTTTTAATAGTTACAACCAGATATTTCGGTGGCGTTCTATTGGGAACAGGCGGCTTGGTCCGCGCTTATACCGCGGCGGCAAAGTCGGCGGTCGAAAATGCAGGAATTGCTATTATGCGTGAATGCTATATTTGTTCAATCAACTGCTCTTATAGCGATTATCAGATTTTAGAGCAGCTGCTTACTGATATGGGCGCTAATTTATTAGGCAACGAATTTACTGATGAGGTTAAAATCGGATTTTCAATTGAAACCTCACTTTATGAAAAGCTGGCAGAAAAACTAAAAGACCGTTTTTGCGGCAGAATCACTCCGGAAATTGAATCAACTCGATTTGCCGAAATTTAAAAGGCTTTTTTCGACTAAAATTTATTTTTTTTATAAAAAAAATAAAGCAATTTTTAAGTTTTTTGCGAATGATATATTAGATTGTTTTTAAAAGGGGTGAAACAGATGGCGCTACCGCAAGAATTTTTAATGGAATTAAAATACAAAAATGATATTGAAACGGTGCTTTCTTCATCTGTTGACCTGAAAAGACGAGGAAGCAACCTTGTTGGTCTTTGCCCGTTTCATAACGAGAAAACCCCTTCGTTTACCGTCTATCCCGAGAACGGCTCTTATTACTGCTTTGGTTGCGGTCAGGGTGGCGATGTCATAACATTTGTTATGAAAAACGAAAATCTTGACTATATGGATGCCGTTCGCAAGCTGGCTGACAGAGCAGGTCTTAAGGTGCCTGACAGCGAGCACGATGATAAAGAACTAAAACTAAAAAACGATGTTTATGATGCCAACCGAGAGGCAGCCAAGTTCTTTAACTCGTATATGATGAGTCCTGAGGGTAGGGCGGGTCTTGATTATTTTTTATCGAGAGGCTTAAGCCTTAAAACCATAACCCGTTTCGGTCTTGGCTTTGCGCCGAATGATTGGCACGCATTAGAGGAGCATTTAAAGAAAAAAGGCTTCTCGCAATATGTTTTGCAGCAGGCTGACCTTGTTATAAAGTCCTCTAAAACCGATGAAGACGGCAACACAAAAACCTATACATATGATAAATTCCGCAACCGCGCTATGTTCCCCATAATAAACCTTCACGGAAAGGTTATCGGCTTTTGCGGCAGAGCAATGCCGGGCGATGATAAACAAGGCGGAAAATATGTTAACACCGCCGATACCCCCGTTTTCAAAAAAAGCCACAATATGTATGCGCTCAATTTTGCGAAAAATGTCGGTTCTAATCAGATAATTCTTGTTGAAGGTAATATTGATGTTATTGCGCTTCATCAGGCAGGCTTTGAAAATACCGTTGCGGCTTTGGGAACCTCCTTTACAGAGGAGCAGGCAAGACTGCTTTCGAGGTATACTAAAGAGGTTATTATCCTTATGGACTCTGACGGTGCGGGCGAAAAAGCGACCGACAGAGCGATGGATATTTTATCCGCTCAGGGCGTTTCAATGAAAATTGTTCGTTTGCCAAAAGCAAAGGACCCGGATGAGTTTATAAAGAAATTCGGAGCGGGCGCTTTTGAAGCAAGGCTTGAAAAAGCCTTCTCGGAGGTAGAATACAGGTTGATTACTGCGGCAAGGGGAATTGACCTTGCGGCGCCTGACGGAAAGTCCAAGTATCTCATAAAGGCCTGCGAGGTTTTGGCAAAGATTAATAATCCGATAGCCGCTGAGCTTTATGCAGGCAAGCTTTCTGAGAAATACGGTGTTTCGAAAGACGCGTTGCTCACTAATATTAAGGAATATTCTAAAAAGCAAACATGGAATAAAACGCAAAAGGAATTAGACACTATAATAATGCCGAAGCCTCAGAAAAATGAGGTTAACCCGCAAAAGCATGAATACAGAAGAGCTGTTGCGGCGGAGGAGGCAATAATCTGTGTTTTAATGAAGCATCCTAACTTGCTTGAGGATGTTATGCAGAAAATTGATGCGGAAAATATGATAACTGAGTTCAGCAAAAGGCTTTATCGAAAGATAATAAGTATTTTAACCTCAGGGCATCATTTCGATTTGGTTTTACTCGGCGGCGAATTTTCGCCCGAGGAAATAGGATATGTTACAAAGCTGCAGACATCGGGACTTGGAGATGAAAACCCTCAGCGCGTGCTTAATGACAGTATTAAGGTTATGACTGAGGAACGCGAACGGTTGGACAAGACTGCTGTAACCGATTTATCTGATGATGAATGGGCGAATTTAATGCAAAAAATATCAAAACAAAAAACAGGAAATAAATTAACTTAAAGCCGTAAAGTGCTAAAATAAGGGAGAATATGGAAATGGAAGCAAAAAAGACAACTCGCAAGAAGAAATCATTGGAAGAAATGGCTGATGATATTCTCGCAGCAGACACAGAAAATCTTATTGAAGACAGCTATACTAAACCCGATGAGGATACTAAGGACAGCATATTAGATATTGAGGATGTTCCCGATAATCTTGAAAATCTTGAAATGGAGCCTCCGCTTCTTGACCTTGATTTTATTGAGCCTACCGAAGAAGACCTTAAGATGACCGACCTTGAGGTTGAGGAGGTTGACAAAATAGATGAAGCGGTTGCAGCAACCGATACCGTTTCACTCGATGACCCTGTTAAAGTTTATCTTAAGGAAATCGGCCGAGTTGCACTTCTTTCTCCCGATGAAGAAATTGAACTTGCAAAGCGCATCGGCGAGGGTGATGAATATGCCAAGAAAAGACTTACTGAGGCAAACCTAAGACTTGTTGTAAGTATTGCAAAGCGTTATGTCGGTAGAGGAATGCATTTTCTTGACCTTATTCAAGAGGGAAATGTTGGTCTTATTAAAGCGGTTGAAAAGTTTGACCATACTAAAGGCTTTAAATTCTCAACCTATGCAACCTGGTGGATTCGTCAGGCTATAACCAGAGCTATTGCAGACCAGGCAAGAACCATTCGTATCCCAGTTCATATGGTTGAAACCATCAACCGTCTTAAAAAGATTCAGAACCAGTTGCTCCATGAAAACGGCCGCGAGCCGAGCGAGGAGCTAATCGCAGAAAAGATGGAAATGTCGGTTGAGCGCGTTCGCGAGATTATGCGAGTAGCTCAGGAGCCTGTTTCTATGGAAACTCCCATTGGTCCTGAGGAAGATTCAAGACTTATGGACTTTATCCGAGATGAAGATGCTTTAGCACCTGATGAGGCGGCGCTCAAAACCATTACAAATGAAGATATTGACGCAGTTTTGAAAACTCTTACACCGAGAGAGGAGTCGGTTATCCGTCTTCGCTTCGGCCTTAAGGACGGCAGATGCCATACTCTTGAGGAGGTTGGCACCGAGTTCCATGTTACACGTGAGAGAATCCGTCAGATTGAGGCAAAGGCCTTAAGAAAACTTCGTCACCCTGTCAGAAGCAATAAATTTAAGGATAGATAATATGAAATATAAGTTTAAAACTCAAGGCACCTGCTCTCAAATGATTGAATTTGAGGAGGAAAACGGTATTCTGAAAAATGTTGTTTTCCATGGTGGCTGCAACGGAAACCTTAAGGGCATTGCCAGTCTTTGCGAGGGCAAGCCAGTTACCGAAATAATCGAAAGATTAGAGGGTATTAAATGTGGGTTCAAATCTACATCTTGTCCCGACCAGCTTGCAAAGGCTTTAAAGAAAAATTTACAACTCTGATTTTTCATTTTTTAGGGGAAGAATAATTATGTTTGATGAAGACATTAAGATTGCGTCTTACGATAAAACAAAAAAATCGGAAGAAAACGCGGCAAAGACTTCTTCTTTTGAGGAGGAATACGGTCGCGAAAGCGCAAGCGGCAATACTGAAAAAGCAAAGAAGTTCGGACTTATGATGGCTGATGATTTGCTCGATAATTTGCAGAATTTTGCAATGGAGGGCGAGGACTCAAAAAACAGTGATATGGCGCTTCAAAGAGGTATTCTTATGACATTCGCGGCAAATACTGTTTTTGAGGAGCAGCTTAAAAGCTCGGTAGTTTGTATGGCTGCAAAAAACAGCTTTAATAACGAGCTTGAAAAAATAGCCCCTGTGCTTTATAAAGGAATTAGTGACTCGGGAGCGTTCTCATTTTACTATCTTGCATACCGCAGAGGCAATGAGGTTGACCGCAGAATAGGTCAGACCTTTGCTATGCT
The DNA here is from genome assembly GCA_949295415.1 of uncultured Oscillospiraceae bacterium. Taxonomy (GTDB): domain Bacteria; phylum Bacillota; class Clostridia; order Oscillospirales; family Acutalibacteraceae; genus UMGS172. Next base: position 11,323 of record CASFLA010000064.1, on the reverse strand, counting down.
TTGCGCTCATGACGGAGACCCGATATACCAGGAGCTCGGTGAAGCAATTTATTGTTGGTTTATTTCCAGAGTTTCAAAGAAGCTCAAGGAAGCAGGATTATAATAATGCCTAACGGCAAAAGGAGTAATATATATGAAAATAACAAAAGATATGTGCATTGGTGATATCCTCGATATGGATGTCGGAACTGCAAAGTTCTTTCTTGAAATGGGCATGCATTGCTTAGGCTGCCCTGCATCACGCGGCGAATCGGTTGAGCAGGCTTGCCGTGTTCACGGAATCGATTGCGATGAGCTTGTAAACAAGATAAACGAGTATCTGGAGAACAAATAATGGCCGTAAACAGTCGGCTTACTAAGATTGCCGGAATGATACGGAAAGGGGACAGGGTTGCCGATATCGGCACCGACCACGCGTATCTTCCGGTATTTCTCATAAGAGAGAAAATTGCAAGCTATGCTTATGCCTGTGATGTTGCAGACGGCCCTTTACTTAATGCAAAGGCCAATATAGAAAGACTTAATGCTAAAAACATTGAGTTAAGAAAAGGCGATGGGCTTAATGCTGTAGAGCCTAATGAGGCTGATACATTTATAATCGCGGGAATGGGCGGAGATTTAATTATAAAGATTTTGTCCGATTGCGATTGGATAAAAAATGATAAATATGAGTTGATTCTGCAACCGATGACCTCGGTTGAGGATTTACACGCGTTTCTTTTTAATAGCGGTTTCGAAATAATAAACGAGCAAGCGGTTATTTCGGCAGGAAGAGTTTATAGCGTTATAAAAGCAATATTTTGCGGAGTCAACAGGAAATGCTCTGCCAAAGAATATTATCTGGGCAGGCTGACAGATAACATAGGTCCCGCAGAGTTGGTTTACATAAAACGCAAAAGACGAATACTTGCAAAGCTTGCAGAGGATATTAAAGATATCGAGAGCAAGGTTGACCGATATAATGGAATTATAGAGGTTATTCGCGAAATTGATGAATTGGTAGGATTATAATGGGACTTGACGGCTTGTTTTTATATGCCTTAAAAAATGAGCTTGGTTCTGCGCTTGTTGGAGCTAAGGTAGATAAAATACACCAACCCTCAAAAGATGAGTTGGTGCTTTTGTTGCGCCAAAATAACAAAAATATCAAGCTCCTTATTTCAATAAGGCAGTCTTCGCCGCGCATTCATTTGACCGAGCAGACTTTTGAAAATCCAAACGAGCCGCCGATGTTTTGTATGCTGCTCAGGAAGCATCTTCAGTCGGCAAGGTTCAGTAAATTTCAGGCAACCGGGCTAGAGAGAATTGCCGTTTTATGCTTTGATGCAGTAAGCGAACTCGGTGATTCGGTTGTTATAAAGCTTGCGGTTGAACTGATTGGCAAGCATACCAATATAATACTAATTGGTTCTGACGGCAGAATTATTGATGCTTTAAGGCGCTCTAATATTGAATCGGGTGAAAGAATGATTTTGCCCGGTGCTTATTATTGTTTACCCGAAAAACAGGATAAATCAAACCTTATATTACTGGAGCCCAAAGAAATAGCAGAGGAAATAGCGCTTAAAAACGCAATGCTCGAAAAAGCGATAATTTCATGCTTAGATGGTGTTTCTCCTTTAATCGCAAGAGAACTTTGCACAATTTCCGGGATAGATACTGATATTTTCGCAAACAATTTATCAATAGAGCAGAAAGCCGCACTGATAAATGGAATTGAAAGGTTAAAAAATGCGGTTTTAAATCCGAAACCCACGATGGTTTTAGATAATAATAATGTTCCGTTTGAATTTTCGTTTTTAAAAATTTCGCAATTTGGAAATCTTGCAACAACTGAATCAAAAAGCAACTTTTCAGAACTTTTAGAATTTGTTTTCTTGGAGCGCGATAAAAAAGAGAGAGTTAGGATTTTTGCAAGCGATTTAGCCAAGCTTTTATCCAATGCTAAGGCAAGGCAGGAAAAGAAAATAGCGGTTCGCAAAAAAGAACTTAAAGAGTGCGAACAGAGTGAGAAATACAGAATTTACGGAGAATTATTAAAGGCTAATATGCATCTTATCTCTAAGGGCGCGCCTTTTTGTGATGTCCCGAATTATTATGATACCAATTTAGCAACCGTTCGCATTCCGTTAGATGTAACCTTATCACCGGCAAAAAATGCAGAGAAGTATTTTAAAAAATACAGAAAGCTTTGCAACGCTGCGGCAGTTTTAGAGGGGTTGATTGAGGAATCCCAAAAAGAACTGGAATATATAGAAAGCGTTATCGATGAGCTTTTAAGAGCACAGTCACTTTTGGAGCTTAGAGAAATAAGGCTCGAGCTTCAGGCAGCAGGTTATATCCGTCAAGAAGCAAAGAAAGCAAAGGTTAATATAAAGTTATCTGCTCCTTTAGAGGTTGTTTCGCCTCAAGGCTTTAAAATTTTAATAGGCAGAAATAATCGTCAAAATGATGAATTGACCTTAAAAACTGCGGATAAGGAAGACCTTTGGTTCCATACTAAAAATATACCGGGTTCTCATGTTATTTTGCTTTTAGAGGGCAAGCAGCCAACAGAAGAAGTGATTATGTTGGCGGCAAAGCTTGCAGCAGAGCATTCAAAAGCGGCAGAATCGTCATCTGTGCCTGTCGATTATACAAAGGTTAAGTTTATAAAGAAGCCTGCCGGTTCAAAACCGGGAATGGTAATCTATAAAACCAATAAAACGGTCTATGTAACGCCGGGAAAGGAAAACTGATGGAAATAGGAATATCCTCATCTTCGCTTTACCCTTTGGAAACCGAAAAGTCATTGGAGTTTTTGTGCCAAAATGAGATACCTGTTACCGAGATATTTTTCAATAGTCTTGAAGAAACGGGTGTGCCTTTTGCAAAGCAGTTGGCAGCTCTTACAAAAACATATGGAACAAGAATCCATTCAGTGCATCCTTGCGGCTCAGTGGGCGAGCCGTATTTTCTGTTTTCAGGCTATGAGCGCAGATTTAAGGAGACCTTTGAGTTTTATAAGCGGTATTATGAGGCCGCGGCGATACTCGGCGCTAAGGTGGTTGTGCTTCACGGTGATAGTGAAAAATACCACATACCCGATGAGGAGTATGCGGCAAGGCTTTTATCTATGAATGAGGAAGCGGCCAAGTGGGGCGTTATGATATCCCATGAGAATGTTTGCCGATACAGAATGGCTAACCCTGAAAATATCAAAAAATTAAGAGAACGGACAAATGATAGAATAAAATTCACCTATGATGTTAAACAATGCATCCGCGCAATAGGGGCTACAGAACCCGTTTACGATGCAATGCAGGGCAACATTGTGAATGTTCATATAAGCGACCATAATTCTGAGTCGGATTGTATGCTGCCGGGACGCGGTGAATATGATTTTGCTTCGCTTTTTGAAAAATTAGAAGCCGATAATTACAGCGGACCTTGTCTTATTGAGGTTTATAGCAATGCCTATAAAGATTATCAGGAATTGATTGATTCATATAATTTTGTGAACAATATTCACAAAAAGTGTTGACAAATGACTCAAAAGTGCTATAATCTAATTAAATTGTGAATTTGGTTCACAATTTAAGGAGGATAGGTTATGGCAGTCAAGGCTAATTATTCAGTTATTTGCACTAATGAAACAATTGATGGGCAAGCAGTTAAAATGTTTGGTGTTTTAGCTACTGATGGCAACAAGTTTATTTCAGTCAAGAGTTTATCCGATGATAAAACAAGAGTAGAAGATTTGGTTTTAAAATTGAATGAAGCAGGCCTTGAAATCGAACAACTGCTCGAGGTTGTTGATGATTTTATGTTTTCTAATTATGGTTTTATAATTCCATAAAATAAAAATCAGATGAGTTAACTCATCTGATTTTTATTTTTCTTACAATAGGTGAAATTTTGAATATCAAGCCCCTTAACGGAATTAACAACATCCATAAAACCGAATATAGCTTATAGCCAATGTTTGTTGTTTTATATGCTTTTCCGTTTCTGGTGAATGATTCTGCAACTGCTATAACATTTTTTGTTGGAACATTATGTTCAATTTCAGTTTGGTGGTCACCGATAGCATCAAACACTTCACCGTTGACCTTTATAACTCTATGGAGAATATAAGTGTCCTTGCTTCTTTTATAAAAGGCAATATCGCCGCGTTTTAAAGGACGGGTCAGCTTTGCTAAAATAACGGTGTCCTTAATATTAGAAAGCATCGGGCGCATACTGGAGCCTGTAACTCTGAATTCAACAAGGATTCCCTCGTTTACAAGGCTCTCGACCATAGGGGAGAGCTCAGTAATAGGAATTGCTTTAACCTGAGGCTTCATACGAGAAGGTCCGCTTTTTTCATATTAGAAAGGAATTCTGCAATATCGGTCAAAGCGGTTGCTTCATCAATATCGTATTCCGAAAGGAAGGCTTTTAAAAGCTCTTCTTCGGTTTTTTCGCTCTCTAATTGCTTCCAAAGAAAAGCACCGCTTTCATTAAGCGAAATAATAGCCTTAAAGGAAACCATCTGAGAGGCAATAGGGACAACGACATTAACACCTGCAATTTCTTTAAGCACAAAGCCGTCTTTAATTCTCATCATTTACCACCTTAGAAAATTATTTAAGGTCAATGTTATAAATCCATCTGTAGAGGTAGCGTTTAGCACCATCTAAATCATATTTCCAAACCCATTTTTTGTCGGTATCCGCAAAGATGCCGCCTTGAGCGACAACCTGGTCGCCGGGAATTGAGAGGGTCATAAGCGTCGGATTTTTGGCTAACATAGGCGCGTAAGAAATAATTTCATCAAATGAAAGGCTGGTTTCAACATGAGCCAACATCTGCTTTAAAAGGCCGGGATATTTTGTTGCCGGCATTTCTTTAGCTTTTTTAAAAAGGCAGTTGAGAACCTTCTGCTGACGCAGGGCTCTGACGTCCTCTCCGTCAATCTTTCTGATTCTTGAATATGTCATAGCCTGACCGCCGTCAAGATGAACATAACCCGAATACTCAAGGCGGTTAACGCCAAATCCCTCAGAATTTGTAAGTACGTTAAGAGCTTTACGTTCTGCCTCAGTAATATGAATATCAATACCGCCCATATAATCAATAACCTTCCAGAGCTGATGAAGGGTTACTGATATATAGTCGGTTATATTAAGGCCAAATAGTTTGTTAAGAGTTTTAACTGCTAAAGGAGCACCGCCGTATGCGTATGCAGCATTGATTTTATCGTAGTCATGACCGTCAATAGGAACCCAGCTATCACGTAATATTGATGTCAGCTTAATAGTGTTATCATTAGTATTAACGGTTAAGATAATAATTGAATCCGAGAGTCCGACTACTGCCTTACCGCCTGTTTGAGTAACCTTGCTCCTGCTATCAATACCGAAAAGAGCAATATTGGTAATTCCTTCGGGCAAATTCGGGATAATTGTTGGGTCTATACCAAGTTCTTCATGGTCTTCAGGTAAATATCCCTGCTGCATATCACCGAAATAATAGGCATAAGCCGATAAAGCGGCGGTTGAAATCAAACTGAAAACCAAAACCAAGCTAATAAAAATATTTAATATTGCAATGCGGTTTTTAAGCTTCTTTTTGTTTTTCTTTTGAGAATAGGAGTTGAGCGAATAACCATCATCAACTGATAGAGTTCTTTTGAAAGATTTACTCTGAGAATAGGAGTATAAATCCTCGCCTTTTTTTGAAGAACTGCTTATATTCTCATAATCATTGTTTTTCATATAATCACACTCCGATTAAAGAGATATCCTAGTATTTTTTAAATACCATAATATTATAAACCAAAATTCATAAATAGTCGAGCCTAAATTTATAAATTTTTAAATTTACAACATTTTCTCGTTTTAGAGCGGTTTTACCTCGCTATGAATATCGAGCAAAGCAAGGCAAATAGCCGCCTCGATAGCGGGAAGCGCTCTCGGCACAATGCAGGGGTCGTGTCTTCCCTTGATTTTAAGCACAGTGTCTTTTCCGCTCGCAAGGTCAACGGTTCGTTGCTCTTTAAAAATAGAGGGAGTGGGCTTCAAAGCGGCTCGGATAATAAGCGGCATGCCGTTTGAAATACCGCCCGAAATACCGCCTTGATGGTTGGTTCTGCATTTAACGGTCTTATCGTCATAATACATACTGTCATTAGCCTCGCTACCTGAAAGCTCAGCAAATTTGAAACCATCACCAAACTCAATACCTTTAACTGCGGGAACCGAGAAAACGGCAGTAGAAATAACATTTTCAATGCCTCTTGAAGTAGGCGAGCCGATGCCGGCAGGAAGACCCGTTACGGCTATTTCAACAACTCCGCCAATACTGTCGCCCTCTGCGGCTTTCTTCTCTATAAGGTCGGTCATCTGCTGCTTTGCATTTTTATCTATAACCGAGAAATACTGCTTATTTAAGTTATCTAACTCTTCGGAAGTAACATTTACGGGGTCAAACTTCGAATCGCAAACAGAGCCTATTTTAAAAACATGACCTCCAACAGTTACGCCGTTTGCCTTAAGAATCTGCCTTGCAACCGAACCCAATGCAACCATAGGAGCGGTTAATCTGCCCGAGAAGTTGCCGCCTCCGCGAATATCATTGAATCCGTTAAAACGAATTGAGGCAGGATAGTCCGCATGAGAAGGTCTGGGATTATTTTTAAGGCTTTCGTAATCGGAAGAATGCTGCGATGAGTTGCGGATAATGGCAGCCAAAGGCGCACCTGTGGTTCTGCCATCTAAGAGTCCGGATAAAAACTCAGGAGTATCGCTTTCTTTTCTGGCGGTTGCAGTTTTACTCTGCCCCGGAGCGCGACGACTTAATTGAACAAGGATTTCATCCTCGTTTATAGAGTAGCCCGGGGGAGGGGCATCCATAACAGCACCGATAGCGATTCCGTGACTCTCGCCGAAAACGGTGGTTTTAATAATACTACCTATCTCCGATGACATTGCAGTTTCCTCCTGCCTTTTTGAAATCTTCAAAGAATATGGGGTATGATTTGTTTATAGCCTCAGCGCCTTCAATTTTGCTCTTGTCTTTGCCAAAAGAAGCGAGCACTGAAAATGCCATAACTATTCTATGGTCGTTGGCTGATGTAATATCGGCAAAATTGGGCTGTGAACCTATAATTTCCATTCCGTCTTCAGTGACTTTTGCCTCAACACCGAACATATTAAGGCGCAAAACGGTTTCGTAAAGTCGGTCGCTTTCTTTTAGGCGCAAACGCTCGGCGTTGTATATTCTGGTTTTGCCCTTGGCCATTGCGGCAGTTACTGCAATTATGGGAACGAGGTCGGGAATCTGTGCACAGTCAACCTCGGTGCCTTTTAGAGTTGATTCGTAAACAGTAACGGCGTTATCCTTTATTTGAACCTTTGCACCGAAGGCTTTTAAAACATCGATTATTGCTTTATCGCCCTGCAGGCTCTTTATATCAAGACCTTTAACGGTGGCACAGCCTTTAATTGCGCCTGCGCAAAGGAAGAAGGCTGCCTGCGACCAATCGCCCTCAACTGTGCGGTCGGTGGCGGTCAGATGTTGTTTTCCGTTTATTATGTATCCCTTGTCGGTTTTAGTTATATCGGCACCGAAAGCGGTAAGTTCTGAAATGGTCATATCAACATAACCTGCAGATTCTAAATGCGAGGTTATATTGATGACGCTCTGACCCTCGGTTATGGCTAATGCAAACAAAAGGCCGCTTATATACTGCGAGCTTATATTGCCGGGCAGAGAATAGGTTCCGCTTTTTAGTTTGCCTGTTATTGTAATAGGTAAATTTTCGGCGGAGCATTCAACCGCTGATTCTTTTAAAGCATCGGTTAAGGTTTTAAAAGGGCGCTCGGGCAATCTGCCTTTACCTGTAAGCGTTACATTTTCAGCACCTAATGCCGCGGCTATAGGCAATAAAAATCTTGCGGTTGAGCCTGATTCGTTGCAGCAAACGGTAACATCCTTAATATTTCTTTTGCAAGGAGTTATTATCAAGGCATCGTTTTCCTTTTTATATTCAGCGCCAAACGCCTCCAGCACCGAAAGAGTAGCATTTATATCATCGCTATAGGTAAGTCCGTAAATTTTGCAGGGCTTATCGCTAAGCGCGGCACAAATAAGGACTCTATGCGCTGCGGATTTTGAAGCAGGAGCTATAATAGTTCCGCTAAAGATTGATGGCATTATCTGGACTATCATCAATCCTCGCCTCCAAGGTATTTTACAAGGTCTAAAGCAGGTATTTTTTTGACTGTGCATTTCCCGATACGCTCGGGAATAACGATTTTAATATCGCTTCCTCTGCGCTTTTTATCATTAAGTGCATTTTCTGCCAAAGTTTCAATATCAATACCTGTGGTTGCAGGGAGATTGCAGTTATGTAAGCAGTTGGTTATCTTTTCTGCAACACCTTTTTCGCAGTCACCGTTACGTTCGGCCGCTGCTGCTATCGTAACCATTCCAATTCCAACGGCTTCACCGTGAGTTATATCCTTGTAATTGTAATATTTCTCAATAGCGTGACCAATAGTATGGCCGAAATTCAAGAAAATTCTATCTCCGTGCTCAAAAAAGTCAGTCTCAGTAATATCACGCTTTATTGTGATACAAGTCACTATGAGTGCGTCAATAAAATCATGAGCATCTTCGTTCATAAGCTTTTCAAAAAGGTCTGCAGATTTTATGACACCATATTTAACTGCCTCACCAAGTCCGTCAGTGAAATACTTTTGGGGGAGGGTGGCGAGAGCTTCAGAATCAATAATAACTGCCTTGGGAGCATGGAATGCACCAACAAGATTTTTACCCTCCGGTAAATCGCAGGCGGTTTTGCCGCCAACCGAGGAATCAATCTGTGAAAGCAGAGAGGTTGGGATGCCGATATAATCAATTCCGCGCATATATATTGCCGCCGCAAAACCGACAAGGTCACCGCAAACACCGCCGCCCAAAGCAACGGCAAAATCGGTTCTTGTTAAATCTGCGGCACAAAAAGCGCTTACAATATTCTGAACAGTCAAAAAGGTTTTGCTTTCCTCGCCGGCAGGGAAAACAAAGGATTCAACCGAAAAACCTGCCTCTGTAAGCGAGGAGGTTACAGTTTCAAGATATAAGGGTTCAACGTTGGAATCGGTTACAACAACGCATTTTTTCCCCTTTACTACTTCTTTAATTATGTTTCCGCAATGATTAAGCGAACCTTTTTCAATGGTTATATCATATGCGCTGGGACTTTTAACAGAAACGGTAATAGCCGGCATTAAAGGACACTCCTTTAAGAATAAAGTTAAATCTATGATTTAATAGGAATATAATACTGCAGATTTTTGACACTGTCAACTAATCAAAAGGACAGTTCAATAATTTTATCTACAATATTTTTAATATCACAAGCGGCATCTATTTTATAATCACTTGCCACCTCGTAGATAGGCTTTCTAATATTGAGCAGGCGGGTTATTTCCTCGCATTTATTTTCTTTCTGAAGCAGAGGTCTTGAAGAATCATTTCCAAGGCGTTTTATAACAGTTTCGGCATCAACTTCAAGATAAAAAATCTTGCCGTTAGCTTTAAGCATTTTGACATTTTCTTTTCTCAAAACAGTTCCGCCGCCGCAGGATATAACAACGCCGCCTTTGCCTGAAAGCTCGGCTACAGCCAGGGTTTCAAGATTTCTGAAATGCTCCTCACCGAAATTTTTAAAGATTTCGGATATTTTTATATTTTGACTTTGCTCAATATATAAATCGAGATCATAAAACTCGAGTCCCAAACGGTCGGCAATCGCTTTGCCAACGGTGCTTTTACCCGAGCCCATAAACCCTGTAAGAACAATATTATTTTCCATAAAAAAGGCGCTCCATTTCTAAGGCGGCATCTTCAATCAACTGCTCAATATTCTCTTTTTTAAAGGTGGCATTATACCAAAATTCATGAGCCTTAACAGCCTGCCAAACGAGCATAGCCATTCCGCCAACCGCTTTAATTCCTAACTCCTCAGCGGTTTTTATAAGTTTGGTTTTTTTAGGGTTATAAACGGCATCAAAAAGAGCCTTGCAGCACATAAGCTGGGATTTTGAAACTGCCATGGCATCGGTGTTGGGATACATTCCGACAGGGGTTGCATTTATTAAAAGGTCAAAATCGCCATGGATAGTTTCTATTCTTGCAACGGTTGCTTTCCCGCCGTTCTCTATCAACCAATCCTTAAGCTCGGCAGCTTTTTGCAGATCTGAAAGGCGAACCGCTATAGTAACATTGCAACCATTATCTGCGGCCTCTCTTGCAAGGGTTCTGGCCGCGCCGCCACTACCTAAAACGAGAACATTGCCCTTTAGTTCAACACCGTTAGCCTTTAAAGCTTCGGTAAAACCGAAGGCATCGGTGCTGCAGGAATAAAGCCTGCCGTTTTCTACTTTAACGCAGTTAACGGCGTTATATTTTTTTGCCGAAGCATCAATATCATCCATAAAGGGCATAATAAGCTCCTTATGAGGTATAGTAACATTAAAGCCGTTTAATTCTAAAAGCGAGCCGCTAACGGCATCCTTTAAATTTTCGGGAGCAATATCAATCGCCGAATATTCAACTTCTATGCCTTGCAGGGAAAACAAGCGCTTATGTATAAAAGGGGACATAGTGTGCCCTATCGGATGGCCTATAACTGCATATTTTTTTAGCATAGCAATCTACCTCTTCTAAGTTTTGGAAAAATTCTATTGACAAATTGTTTTTTAAAACATATTATTAAAAAGCAAAGCTTCTTAAAGCAATGATTTAAGAACACTAAACAGTATAGCATAAATTTCCTGTTTAGTCTATATCAGAAAGTGAGGAAATCATAATGGTTTTTGAAAAAATCAGACAAATTCTGTGCGAGCAGTTAGACCTTGAAGAAAATGATATAACTGTTGAGTCCGATATCGCTGAAGACCTCGGCGGTGACAGTATGGATGTTGTTGATTTGATTATGTCTATTGAGGATGAGTTCGGAATTGAAGTTCCCGATGACCAGGTTGAGAATATTAAGACTGTTGGGGATATTGTTAACTACATCGAGAATATGAAATAATTCATCGCATATTACGCGGCGGAATGATTTCCGCCGCGTTTCTTCATTTTTATAATGATTATCGAACGTCGAGAAATTGATTAAATTTCTCGACAAAGCCGATAAAAATCTGCTTTATGTTACAAACAACGTCTTAAAACGTCGTTTGTAACTTCGATGTCATTTCAATGAATATGTTCAATTACCGTTGGTAATTGTTTGCGAATTCTTTGAATTCGCAGTCGAAATAAGACTTTGCCTTATTTCGACATAAACATA
>CASFLA010000063.1 GCA_949295415.1 uncultured Oscillospiraceae bacterium | reverse complement strand
GTCAACATCCCATTGAATTGTATGCATTCCGATTTCATCAACCGCGCTTATAACTGCGTTATTGTAGTCGCCGTAGGGGCATCTGAAAAGGCTCGGTCTTTTGCCTGTTATTGCCTCGATTTTCTCGTTACAGGTATTCAGCTCCGCTATCATTTTCTCTTTTGAAAGAGAGGTCATATAAGGATGAGTGGCCGAATGATTCATAACGTCATGCCCTGCGTCCGACAGCGCTTTGACCTCCTCTGGATACTTATCCACCCACTGCCCCACAACAAAAAAGGTTGCAGGAACATTATACTTTTTAAGAATTTCTATAAGCGTATCGGTATCATCGGCGCCCCAAGCGGCATCGAACGATATTGCAATTTTCTTTTCCTCGGTTGCAACCGAATATATCGGCAACAGCCTTTCGGTTTTAGCAAAGGCATTGACCGATATAACCGCACCTAAAATAACGCTTAAAAATGCACAACCTATAATTAAAATCTGCCGTTTTGTAAATATAAAAAGTTTCATACCCCATTACTCCTATCGTTACTTTACGATATATGCTATGAGCAATGGCAGGTCCCATATTCTTTATATTTATTTTCTGCCCAAGCCGGCTTTTGCACGATATTGTCTCGGCGTCATCTGTTTAATATTCATAAAGCAACGATTAAAACTACGAATGGTATTATATCCAATCTCGCTTGCTATCTCGGTAATACTTAAATCGCTCTTGCGCAGCAGCTCGCAGGCGGTCTGAATTCTTAGCGAATTTATGTATTCCTTAAAGCTGATTTTAAGCCGTTTACTAAAAATTCTTGAAACATAATAATGGCTTACATGAAGCGCCTCGGCGGTGCTTTCTAAGGAGATATCCTGAGTATAATTTTTATAGCAATAATCAATTATACCTTTAAAAAGAGTGTTATCTCCTGCTTCATTATCCTTAAGCTCAATATTTCTGAAAAGTTCACTCAATAAAACAAGGGTGCTTCCTCTTATCTCGGTCTCGGCAAACTCATTGTAATTTACAGAGCTTTCAAAAATGTTATTAACTGCCGACTTTATAACGGGATTATCTGCCGCATTTTTATAAACCGGATTTTTAGGAACAAAATTTTTGAAGACATTGGAAAACTCGTTGCAGAGCTCTGATGAAATTATAAAAACATACGCATCAGGTTTTATTATATTTAGATAGCTATGTATCTGATTCGGTAAAACGATACATAAATCTCCCTCATTCATAATTTCGGTAACGCCGTCAACCGTAGCCTCACAGGAGCCTGATAAAATATATATAATTTCCATATGAGTGTGCAGATGCGGGATACCATAAAGATTAGTTTCTCTTCTTATTTCATATTGGCTGACTCTATTTTCAACCTCAAAATACATATTGTCACCTCGCTTATAACTGTGCAATTTTTGTCTATAGTTTTATTTGTTATGACTTGAATTATAGCCTAATCCACCCTAAAATACAAGTAGGCAGATAAAAAAATATCTGTTTTGACTTCAAATTTTATCTAGTGAGGTGATTGTTTACGGTGAAACTCCCCATAGCAGTTCAACTTTATACTTTAAGAAAAGAGATGGCGGAAGATTTCGAAGGAACACTAAAAAAGGTTAAGGAAATCGGGTATGACGGCGTTGAGTTTGCCGGAATTTGCGATAAGGACCCGCTATACATAAAGCAGCTTTGCGAAAACTTGGGTCTTATTCCTATATCAGCTCATGTTCCCTATCTCGATTTACTTGAGAATGCCGATGAGCTTATTGATACCTATGAAAAAATCGGTGTTTCTCAAATTGTTATCCCCTATCTGCTCCCCGAATACCGCCCCGGCACCGAGAACTTTTTATCGGTTATAGACGGTATCAGAAAAATTGCCGATATCTGTAAAGCGCATGACATGGCGCTTTCTTATCACAACCACGATTTTGAATTTGAAAAATTGGGCGATGAATACGCGCTCGATAAAATCTATAGGGAAATACCCGAAGAATTGCTCAAAACACAGCTTGATACCTGCTGGGTTAAGGTTGCGGGCGAGGATCCCGTTGAATATTTAGAAAAATACAAGGGTAGAATCCCCACTGTTCACCTTAAAGATTTCAGAGGCCACAGAACTGCCAATATGTATGAGCTTATCGGCGTAAAAACCGATGGAAAAACTGCTCAATCGGAAAAATTTCAGTTTAAGCCCTGCGGATACGGTGTTCAGGATATGCCTGCGATTGTTGATGCAGCAACCGAAAACGGCGCAAAGTGGTTTATAGTTGAGCAAGATGACATTGAGCCTGACAAAACCGCTTTAGAATCAATAAAAATGAGCCTTGATTATCTTAAATCACTTTAAAAGGAGTTTTTGAAATGATAAATGATGCTAATCTTGATGCTTTCAAAGAAAACCAGGAAGTAAAAGAAGTAGATACGTCGCGCAAGGTAAAAATCGGTATTATCGGAACAGGCTGGATTGCCCAAAGCCATGCTAATGCCTATAAAAAGCTTTCCGATGTTGAAATTGTTGCTTTAGCCGATATAGTCCCCGGCAAAGCCGAAGCCTTTGCTAAGGCAAACGGTCTATCAGGCGCCAGAATTTACAATAGCGATAAAGAAATGCTTGACAACGAAAAAGACTTGGATGGCGTTAGCATTTGCACTTACAACTGTCAGCATGCTGCACCCACTATCAACGCACTTGAGCACGGCGTTAACGTTATGCTTGAAAAACCTTTTACCGTAACCTTGGATGAAGCTATTGCGGTAATGAAAGCCGAGAAAAAGTCAGGCAAGATATTAACTATCGGTTTCCAGCCCAGAATGAGCGATAATATGAAAATGATTAAGAAAATTGTTGACTCAGGCGAGCTAGGAAAGATATACTATATGCAGGCCGGTGGCGGAAGACGCAAAGGTATCCCTACCCCGTTCGGCACAACCTTTATTGAGAAGGAAACAGGCGGCGTTGGCGCTGTTGGAGATATTGGCTCTTATTCGCTTGATATGCTCTTAGAGGCGGTTGGCTATCCTAAACCGCTGACCGTTACGGGATATACCTCCAACTTTTTTGGAACCGATCCCGATTACTACGCAAAGATAAATCATCCCGAGTATGCTAAAAAATTCGGTGTTGATGATTTTGCTGCAGCATTTATAAGGCTAGAGGGCGATATTATTCTCGATTTCAGGATTTCCTGGGCGATGAATATGGATACCGCAGGCGATGCCCTTATCTTAGGAACAAAGGGCGGCCTAAGAATTCCTTCAACAGAATGCTGGAACGGCGAGTTTGATAAGCCGCTAACCATATATAAGGATATCGCAGGCAGTCAGGTTCAGTATCAGGTTCCGCTTATTCCCAATAAGCCTAACGAACCCAGTTTATTTGTTAAAAAGCTTCGCGCTTTTGTTGATTCAATTAAGGAAGGCGGAGTTGCAACTGTTCCCACCTCCCAGATTATCTACAATCAGGCTATTATTGACGGTATATGTCGTTCTGCTGAGCTTGGACGCGAGGTTGAAATCAAGATACCCGAGATTTAAACACATAGAAGAAAAGAGTTTTTTGCTATGAAAAAGAATATTGCTATCGTAGGCTATGGCGGTCAGGGCGGCTGGCACGGCATTATGGCGCAAAAAAACGATGTCGTTAATGTTGCGGGAATTTATGAAATAAGACCCGAGCGCATTGAGGTTGCCAAGAAACGCGGACTAAATATCTACGGCTCTTTAGATGAGGTTCTTGCAGATAAGAATGTAGATATTGTTGTTTGCGCAACGCCTAATGATAGCCATGAGGAAATATGTATAAAAGCCCTCGAAGCAGGCAAGCATGTCATCTGTGAAAAGCCTGTAACTATGTCGGTTGAATCGTTTGACCGCATGGTTGAGGCCGCAAATAAAAACAACCGCGTTTTCAGTGTTCATCAGAATCGCAGATGGGATAATGATTTTGTCTTGATTAAAAATCTTATAGAAAGCAAAGAAATCGATGATGTTATCCGCATTGAATCGCGTGTCCACGGTTCGAGAGGCGTTCCGGGCGGCTGGCGCGCTAAAAAGGAAAACGGTGGCGGCTTGATGCTTGACTGGGGCGTTCACCTTATAGATCAGATGCTACAGATAATCACCGATGAAATAGATACTATTTCCTGCCAGTGCACATATCTTACCAGCACCGAGGTTGATGACGGCTTCAGGCTTACCATCAACTTCAAAAGCGGCAAGCAGGGATATGTTGAAATTGCATCCTATAACTTTATTAAGCTTCCGAGATTCTATATGCTCTGCAAAAAAGGAACTGCTCTTATTCCCGATTTCAAGGAAAATGCACAGATTACAAAATGCAAGGCATGGAACGAGTGCGAGGTTGTTCCTGTTCAGACTGCGGCCGGTATAACAATGACTATGTCGCCGCGCGATGAACTCACCATTGAACGCTACATAAAAGAGCTTCCTGAAACTGATGTTCATGATTTTTATCGCAATTTCTGCGATACTATTGACGGCAAGGCTGAGCAAATAGTTAAATCCAGTGAGGCTCGCCGAGTGCTCAAGGTTATGATGGCGGCATTCGAATCCGACCGCAACGGTGGCACCCCTATCCCCTTTGATGAATTAGCATAAACAAAAAGGCCCCTATGTTTCGCAGGGAGCAATAAGACAGTAAAATATGCAAAAGGCGTGCCACGAAGAAAGTCACGCCTTTTGCCTTAGGAGGATAGCTGCGTTACGAACAAGGGATCAATTCCTTGTTCGTAACGCAGCGACGCAAAACACCCCGGACATTTTGCGGGGTATCGTTAAGGGAGAATGTATGTAGTATGTCCCCGGAAGGCATTTTGCCTTCCGGGGACTGCTTTTTAAGCGGTTTTAGTTGTAGGGAGTGCGAGGACTTCGATGGCAGGCATTCCATTCTGCTCCGGCAGCTGGAATGCATAGTGGATAATGATTGGGTTTCCGCAGGTACGGGAATACTTCTCTGGCTTCTCGTAGACCTCAATCCTGCGGATAAACACCCGCAGCAGTTCTGGCGTTAGCTTTGGCATCTCCAAGTATTCCTTTGCTTTGTCCATAAATTCCTGAATGCACTTTTCCCGCATATCCAGTTTATTGATGCGCTCAGTAATGGATGTCAATTCCTGCTGCAGTTCCGCTTGTTCCTGCTCATAACCGTTTGCC
>CASFLA010000062.1 GCA_949295415.1 uncultured Oscillospiraceae bacterium | reverse complement strand
TTGACCTTTGGTTACATCCCAATATTTTCGTACAGTTTCCCTATATCCCATGCGGTGTTCTCGCATATCCATTATAACACCTATTTTGAATTCTGCACTATATTTTTGCTGTATTGTACCTCTTTTTGACATAAAAATATGAACCTCCAAAAGTGTCTAACTTTTGGGGTGCATATCAAAGGCATCGGGTGTTTTGCTTTATTTAAAAAGATTATATTTTTTGCATATTATAAAAACAACAGCTCCAAGTATCGCACAGATGATAAGCTCGCTTACTGCTACGCTTAAAAAGGTTAAGCCAAAGGTGATAATGGTTGCTTTGCCATCTGTGAAAAAAACAGTGAAAATTCCAACTGCAAGTCCGTTTAAAACAGTCGGTGGAATGGCAGCGAGAACCGGAATTGCTTTGCTTTTTAGTTTTCCTATGAGGTTGATTAAAACCGCCGAAAGCAGAGTTGCAACCGTTCCAAATATAATATCAACAATGCCAAACGGACTTGAAATATTAGATAGCAGGCAGCCAATAGTCAGTCCCGGAATAGCGGCAGGGGTTATTGCCGCGAGTATGTTGAGTGCTTCGGATAGTCTGAACTGAATTGCACCAAAGGATAGGGCAAGAAGAGAGGATATATAGCTGAGCGCTATATATGCGGCGGCAATCATCGCCGAATTTATGATAAATTTAGAATCTATTTTATTTTGCTTCATTAGTAAAGTTTTCCTTGTAGTAAGTAACTGCGAGCGTATCGCAGCGCTCGTTTTCCGGATGACCAGCATGGCCCTTTATCCAATTGAAAGTAACCTTATGAATGGAAAGCAGTAAAAGCAAAGCGCCCCAAAGGTCAATATTTTGCGCTGGTTTTTTATCCGCCTTGCGCCAACCGTTGTCTTTCCAGCCTTGCGCCCAACCCTTTTCAATTCCGTTAACAACATATTGAGAATCGGTTGTAAGAAGAATCTCGCAGGGTTCCTTTAAGGCCTTTAAGGCCTCAATGCAAGCGGTAAGCTCCATTCGGTTGTTGGTTGTGTCCTTTTCGCCGCCAAAGAGCTCTTTTTCGCGTCCTTGAAATCTTAAAATCGCGCCCCAACCACCAGGGCCTGGGTTGCCTGAGCAAGCGCCATCGGTGAAAATCTCTACTTTTTTCATATCAATATCTGCGGAAACTGCCGACAACCTTGCCGAGAATTTCCATCCTTTCAGGTCTTATTGGGTCAAAATCGGGATTTTCAGGCATTAAATAAGGTGCTTCGCCGGGCTTCATTATAAGGCGCTTAACGGTTGCCTCATCATCAATCATAGCAACAACAATATCGCCGTTTTTTGATTGAAGGTCCTTGTTAGCAATGATAACATCGCCGTCCAAAATACCGGCATCGCGCATACTTAGCCCTTGAACCTTTAATCCAAAAAGGTTATCTGAAAACTCGCGTGAGGCAGGGTAAGGAATATAGCTTTCAATCTCTTCAACCGCCAAAATAGGCTGACCTGCAGTTACTCTACCCAAAACGGGAACCATTGTTGAGTCTCCCGCGTTGGCAATTCTGATGGAACGCGAGAACTTTTGGTCGCGCTCGATAAGACCCGCATCCTCTAAGAAGTTGAGGATTGCATGAACGGTTGAGGTCGATTTTATTCCCGTTGCTTCGCAGATTTCGCGAATGGTTGGCGGAATTGCGCGCGAGGTAGCCTTTAAGATATAAGAATATACAAGAGTCTGATTTTTAGAAAGTTCAGATTTAGACATTTCGTTCTCCACTTTTAAATATTTTACAGCTCTTTATGGGTTTGTTAAATACTGAGCGATGCAATGATTTCTACAACTTTAGTAAATAGCAATGAAAAAGCCGGGACAATAAGAATCAGGTTCTGAGCAATATTAAGGAAAATACCGCTTAAAACTCCTGCAGCAGAGTTTGTTCCACCCTTGAGCACAACAGCAGAAGCATTTGGAATGCCTGCGGAATTGAGCTGCTCAAGGTCCTTCATAGCCTTTTTATAATACCAATAATCAGCTAAAACAGAATAAAGAATGGTAAGCCCTAACTTTAAGTAGGCAATCAACGAAATAATTGACGAACAAACCATAAAGCCTTTGTTGTTTTGGATTTCAGTCATTATTTCTACTTGAAGAGCTGTTGCTAATTCCTCGGCGTCCTCAGGGGTTAAATCGCCCTCCTCTGCAGCTATTGTTTGCTCAATAATCTCAGGAAAGTATTCCATAAGACAATCGCAAGCGTAAGTAAGGCAAGCCGAGTATGTAACAGTAATAGCAAGCGAAATGGTGAGCACAATTGCACCTACCTTATACATTTTGCGATAGAAAAACCAAACGAAAGGAATGTTTAAAAGATAGGAAAAGAGGAATACCGGCCAGTTCCAGCTAGCCTTTCCAAACCGAGCAAACTTTTTGAACTTAGAAATATATTTTTCACTGTTCTTGCCAACATAATCGGCAACCTCAGGAACAGGTATTCCGTTTATATCTTGCTCAGCAGGAGTCTTTAAGGAGGCCCCGCAGTTAGCGCAGAAAGAATAATCTGCATCATTGGGAGTATTGCAATTAGGACAAATTATATTATTTTCAGACATAAGAGTTACCTCCGAAATTTAAAGTATGAGCATTGCCAAAAGACTCGGCAAATAGGATTCTCCCAGCAGACCGAGAAGCATTCTGAACAAGCCAACACCGCCATATTTTATAAAGGCTTCTTCGGTTTCAAGGCCTTTTCCGATTTCGCCGCGGTTGATTTTTTTGATTTTGTCAATGCAATGATTTCTGTAAGCCCATTCGCCCCTCATTCCGCAATAAATTCTCGGAATTATAAATAGCAAGAAGCCGATAAAGCATAGCAAAACGCTCATAGCGCTAAAATGGCCGATATTTGACGAAATGAGTTGAGCTATAGCCTGATAGGTCATCTCTGAGGTATCGCCAAGGAGACTAACCTGCATATTAAAAGGGATAAAGCAGAGCTTTGATGCAACTGCAAGAATGAGGTATAAAATACCGCTTATATCCATTTTCTTGGATAACGACCAAGCAGATGGGAATAAAAACGCTGCCCAGTTCCAAGAGGTTTTCGAATCCTTGCTCATTTTAACGAATCGGGGAATAAACCTGTTGGGCGACATTGCGACAAACTTGCCCATAGTTTTAGCGGGGATACCTTCAATCTCGGTTTTGGGATGGATTCCGCCCAACGGGTCAAACATTAAAGGCATACCGCCCATTGTGAAAATATGAGGGGTTATATCATAAGGAATACCGCAATGCGGACAAAAATGAGCATCTGGATTTTCCGCAGCCTTGCCACACTTTTTGCAGGTTTTAACCTGTGAGCTTTCCGGGCTCTCATTTTCGTTCTCTAAGGGATCTTGAGTTTGAGGCTTATATTGTTCGTCAGTTCCGTGCAGATGTTCTAAACCGCATTTGCCAACCGTTTGCCAACAATCTCTGTGGTGCGGAGCTCCGCATTCGGGGCAGACAACTATATCGTCCTCTGCATCAAAAAGATATGAGTGGCAAATCTGGCATTGTTTATTTTTTGCGTCGTTGTTCATTTCTTCTTTTTCTCCGTTTAGCAGCCGACTTCTTATCAAAGGCGGCAAAGACCATATCAAAGTAGGCTGTTCCATAGTTATGGAACTGACCTGTTTTAATCAT
This sequence comes from uncultured Oscillospiraceae bacterium, assembly GCA_949295415.1. Taxonomy (GTDB): domain Bacteria; phylum Bacillota; class Clostridia; order Oscillospirales; family Acutalibacteraceae; genus UMGS172. The sequence continues at coordinate 3,687 of CASFLA010000062.1, read as the reverse complement.
TTGGCGCAATTTGTTTCTATGAACCCATTTGGCTTCACAGACCTCTTCCTCCTGCAACTTTAATGAGGAAGCAGGTATATCGCATTTCACCAAATAAACATTAAGCAGAGAGTTTTTTCGAACAAGCTTACCGATAAGCTTAAAGTGCTCAGGCTCGGCATCAATGCCCATCTCTTCAAAAAGCTCTCGCTTTGCGGCAGTAAGCGAATCCTCGCCCGAAATCGCGCTTCCGCCTATAGCGGCCCATTCGCCCGGCATAAGCGGTTTTGTAAGGCTGCGGCGCTGAATTAAAACGCGGCCGTCAGACCCTAAAATCCATATATGCACAACGAGATGGTATTCACCTTTTTGCAGGCATACCCTCTTGCGCACAACGGTCTTGCCCGTAGGTTGACCGCTTTTATCCAAAATATCCCATACTTCCATTTTGCACCCCGAAAGACTTATCGCTTTTCAACTATATTGCCCAAGGCTTTATATATTGAATTTTCGGGAACAACACCTCGAACAGAGGATAGGGGGTAGATGTTGCTGTTTTTACCGATAACTGTGCCGGGATTAAGAACCGAGCCGCAACCAACCTCAACAAAATCGCCCAGCATAGCGCCAAATTTTTTAAGGCCGGTTTCAATTTTACAATCAGCAGATTTTACAACAACAAGGGTTTTATCCGATTTAACATTTGAGGTTATTGAGCCTGCGCCCATATGCGATTTATAGCCCAGAACCGAATCGCCGACATAGTTATAATGCGGAATCTGAACATTATCGAATATGAGGGCATTTTTAACCTCTGTTGAGTTGCCGACAACCGAATTTTTTCCGATAATTGCGCTGCCTCTTATAAATGCGCAATGGCGCACCTCGGCACCTTCATCAATAATGCAGGGACCTGCGATATACGCGCTATCGAAAACGGTTGCGCTTTTTGCAATCCAGATGTTTTCGCCGCGCTTCTCGAATTTTTCAGGGGCAAGGCTTTCGCCAAGCTTAACAATAAAGCTTTTAAGCTCACCTAAAATCTCCCAAGGATAAGTTTTACCTTTAAAAATTTCGGCGGCAATAGTGTGTTCAAGTGAGTATAATTCGCTTATTTTTAAAGCACTCATAATTCTCCTCCAAATCTGCCAAAAACGGCAATAAGTTGTATTCTATATTATTATACCAAACTTTTGTTCTGCATACAATATATTTTTCATTATTTTATAAAACAACTGTAAATTTTAAAAGTTAATCTTCCTTTTTAATTGAATATGTGGTAAAATATTATAATAATGCTCAAAGGAGGCGCAAATATGGATTACAAAAATAATATTTTTTATATAATCGGTTCGGGAATTGTTGCGCTTTCTGTAATAGATCTTGTTGTAACCTTTGCTATGATGGGTATGGGGTTTGATAGTGCGATTATATGGTTCTTTATCGGCTGTGTAACCTTGGTTATCGGCATTTTTATGTCGCAGACCGCCAAGCGCAGATGCGAAGAAGGCTATTATGAGTTTAAGCGTCCGTCTAAACCAGTTGTTTTAAAGGAAAATATTTCTTTTATATTTGGCTTCCTATTTAAAAGAGGCGTTATCGGCGCTGTTGCTTTTATTTTGGTTATATGCTCGGTTGCAGTAACTGTAGTTTTAGGCATTAGATGTGCAAAGACTGCTTTTGACCGCGGTGGCGCTTTAAATGCAGGCTATAATTATAGTCTGTCTGAAGCCGAAAGATATAAGTCTTTAATGGAGGAGCAGTTGCAAGAGGGTAACGCAGTAAGGGCCGAGAACTTTAAAGCCGCTATGGAAAAAGCCATTAAGGACAGTGAGGAATATTTAAAGGTTGGTCAAAAGCTGACCGCAAAATTAAATAAGCAGTTGCCGCCCTTTTATTATGGGCTTGCAGCGAGCGCTTCAACGGTTGCTTTTTATATAGCGGTTATAGTTTTATATAAGCGAAAAAGCTTAAAAGGTGATGCGCTGTGAGTAATATACTGATTATCGGCGGTGGCGCGGCAGGTCTTATGGCGGCATACAGTGCGGCTTCGAGAGGCTTTGATGTTACAATAGCCGAGAGAAACGAAAAGGTAGCTCGCAAGGTTATGATAACCGGCAAGGGCCGATGCAATGTTACTAATGCCACCGATTTAAAGGGTCTTATAAATGCCGTGACGGGCGATGGGCGATTTCTTTATTCCGCATTTTCTGCGTTTTCCTCTGAGGATACTATGCAGTTTTTTGAAAATGCGGGCGTGCCGCTTAAAATAGAACGTGGAAACAGAGTTTTCCCCGTTTCTGACAAGGCGGTTGATATTGTTGACGCGCTTTATAAAACCGTTCGTTCTTTGGGCGTTAAGATATTGAATTGCAGAATTAAAAGTCTTAAAGTGTCAGATGGCGTTTGTATCGGTGCTACAACAGAAGACGGAACCGATATTTTAGCCGATGCCGTTATAGTTGCAACGGGAGGACTTTCATATCCAACAACCGGCTCAACGGGTGATGGATACAGTATGGCAAAAGAAGTAGGCCACACCGTTACGGAACTGAAGCCTTCTTTGGTCTCGCTTATAGCGGAAAACGGTTTTTGTTCCTCTCTTTCGGGACTTTCGCTTAAAAATGTCAGCGTTTCGCTTTACGAGGGCGAAAACAAAAAGCCGATATATACCGATTTCGGTGAAATGCTGTTTACTCATTCGGGAGTTTCGGGTCCGTTGGTGCTCAGCGCTTCGGCTTATATTGAAAACCCAAGGCAGAAGAATTATAGATTGGAAATTGATTTAAAGCCGGCATTATCAGATGAAAAGCTTGATGAGCGCATAAGACGCGATTTCTTAAAATTCTCAAACAAGGATTTTATAAATTCTTTATCAGAATTAGTTCCTAAAAACATGGTGCCTGTTATTGTTAACTTAAGCGGCATCGAGCCCTCTAAAAAGGTTAACCAGATAACCAAGGAGCAAAGAGAAAAACTTATTTTTGTCTTAAAGCATTTTACGGTTAATATAAAAGATTTGGGACCTGTTGAGGAAGCGGTTGTCACAAAGGGTGGAATTGCACTAAAAGAGGTTGACCCCAAAACGATGCAATCTAAAATTATCAAGAATCTTCATTTTGCCGGAGAAATTTTGGATTTAGATGCTTTTACAGGTGGCTTTAATTTACAGATTGCCTTTTCAACCGGCTATAGCGCGGGGCAGGGTGTTCTTAAATAATAAAGGATGGATAAAATGAGCGAAAAACTTATTTCTATTGCTATTGATGGTCCTGCCGGCGCAGGAAAAAGCACCATAGCAAAGCTGTTGGCCAAAGCGGTGGGTTGCATCTATGTTGATACAGGTGCGCTTTACAGAACGATTGGTCTTAGCGTTTTGGAAAGCGGTATTAAACCGAGTGATACATCGGCTGTTATTGAACAGCTAAAGAAAATCGAGGTTGATATTGCCTATAAGGGTGAAAATCAGGTTGTTTTGTTAAATAAAAAAGATGTATCCGATAAAATAAGAACTCCGGCAGTTTCGGAGGCCGCTTCGATAACATCGGCTATCCCTGAGGTCAGAGCTTTTTTGTTAGAGCTTCAGCGCAAGCTTGCAAGAGAGCATAGCGTCGTTATGGACGGCAGAGATATTGCAACGGTTGTTTTGCCCAATGCTGATGTTAAGATTTTCTTGACCGCCTCGGCAGAAGAAAGGGCTAACAGAAG
>CASFLA010000061.1 GCA_949295415.1 uncultured Oscillospiraceae bacterium | reverse complement strand
TATATCCCATGCGGTGTTCTCGCATATCCATTATAACACCTATTTTGAATTCTGCACTATATTTTTGCTGTATTGTACCTCTTTTTGACATAAAAATATGCACCTCCAAAAGTGTCTAACTTTTGGGGTGCATATCACAATCCAAGGGGATTGTTCTTTATTTTTCGGCACGGTCGTGATATAATAACTTTAAACCGACGGCGGTGGAACGCCGCCGAAATGCCAAAGGCATTTGAAAACTAACGTTTTCGTTTAAAAACATTGAATCACTAAATCTGTCGCACTGCGGTGCGACAACGGCTTTGCCGTTTACAAAGACTTCGTCTTTGGATTTATGATATAATAATGACTATGTTTATGTCGAAATAAGACAAAGTCTTATTTCGACTGCGAATTCAAAGAATTCGCAAACAATTACCAATGGTAATTGAACATATTCATTGAAATGACATCGAAGTTACAAACGACGTTTTAAGACGTTGTTTGTAACATAAAGCCGATTTTTATCGGCTTTGTCGAGAAATTTAATCAATTTCTCGACATTCGATAATCATTATAAAAAAGAAAGGACTGAACGCAATGTATAATATTAGTTTGGGCAAAAGCGGCTTAAAGGTTCCCACTATTGCGGTGGGTTGTATGAGAATAAGTAATATGAATGAAAAGCGGGTCTCGGAGTTTATTGATACTTCACTGCAACTTGGTGCAAATTTCTTTGACCATGCCGATATATATGGCGGTGGTAAAAGCGAAGAGGTTTTTGGAAAAGCAATATCTAACTTGAAGCGAGAGAATATTTTTATTCAAACAAAATGCGGCATACGAAACGGAAGATATGATTTTACGTATGACCATATAGTAAGCTCGGTTGACGGAAGCCTTAAACGTCTTCGTACAGATTATATAGACGTTCTGCTTCTTCACCGACCCGATACCCTTATGGAACCAGAAGAGGTTGCCCGTGCCTTTTCTTATCTGAAAACAACGGGAAAAGTTCGCCATTTTGGTGTTTCTAACCATAATCCGTATCAAATACAACTGTTGCAAAAAGCTCTTGATACACCGCTTTGTGTTAATCAGTTGCAATTTGGTATTATGCACACACCGATGATAGATTCGGGGATAAATGTGAATTTGTGTAATGACGCGAGTATCAATCGCGACGGCGGTGTGCTTGACTTTTGCCGTCTGGAAAACATAACAATTCAACCTTGGTCGCCTATGCAATACGGCTTTTTTGAAGGTTGTTTCATTGATAACGGAAGATTTCCCGAACTTAATGATGTTTTAGAAAAAATCGGTAATAAATACGGAGTTTTCAAAACAACAATGGCAATCGCCTGGATTCTTCGACATCCTGCAAAAATGCAACCTGTTACTGGAACAACCAACATCGTTAGGCTTGCCGACTGCCTTAAGGCGAGTGAAATCAGTATTACACACGAAGAATGGTATGAAATTTATCGTGCGGCAGGCAATAAATTACCGTAAACATATTATGCGAGTTAATTTCCCTCTTTTGCTGATAGCAGCAAAGGCGGCTATTAAAGAAAGTAGGAAAAAGTAATTTCATAATAAGGATTAAAGAAAGCGCCCCGTTAAAAACGGGGCGCTTTTTTCAGGACTCTTTCTGCTTGCACTTCTCACGCTCTTTGGCTTCAACGTTGCTCAGAACGTGACGAAAAATGCCCTTGAACTGCGCTTGTGCCATTTTCTCGAGCTCGTCGCGGGAGATTTTTCCCGCTTGGAAAAGCTTGAGCAGCTTTTTCGCTTCCTTTTCATGCCTTGAAAGCTCGCGACCAATGTTGCCTAAAGCGGCAGAAGCGGTGGGATCGGAATAGTAGTTCATAGTTCGTTCCTCCTAAAATATTAAATTGTTAGGAAGGCAATAAAAAAAGCCTACCTTGCAAAATGAATAGAATTCTCCCTTGGAAAACTCTATCCTTCGCAAAATAAGCTGAAATTTTCTGAGCACATAATATCATACGGAAACTATTTTGTCAAGGATATATATAATAAAAATCTTAAAATCAAGTTATTGATAACAGAGATTCCATAATGTATAATTATAAAAGAATAATGTTGTAAACGGAGGATAATTTCGAATGAAATTTGATGTCATTATAGTTGGCGCAGGTCCGGGCGGAATTTATGCAGCCTATGAGCTTATGCAGCATAATCCTGAATTAAAGGTGGCTGTGTTTGAAGCGGGTCATGCATTAAACAGGCGCATATGCCCGATTGACGGGAAAAAAATTAAAACCTGTATTGGTTGCAAAAGCTGTAGTATTATGAGCGGCTTTGGCGGTGCAGGCGCTTTTTCCGATGGCAAATATAATATTACCAATTATTTTGGCGGAACCTTATATGAATACTTGGGTAAAAATCAGGCATTAGACCTGATGAAATATGTTGATGAAATCAATTTGAAATATGGCGGCGAGGGAACAAAGCTTTATTCAACCGCGGGAACACGCTTTAAAACCGTCTGCATTCAAAATGACCTCCACTTGCTCGATGCTTCGGTAAGACATTTGGGAACAGATATCAACTATGTTGTTTTAGAAAACCTTTATGAGTATTTGGAAAATAAGGTTAAGTTCTTTTTTGATACTCCTGTTTCTTCGGTTGCTGCAATCGATGACGGCTACGAAATCATTTGTAAGGACTCGGTTTATCGCTGTAAGGACTGTATAATTTCGGTTGGCAGAAGCGGCAGTAAGTGGATGGAGTCTGTATGCAAGCAGCTTGATATTACAACCAACTCTAACCGTGTTGATATCGGTGTTCGTGTTGAACTTCCTGCGGCAGTTTTTGCACATCTCACCGATGAGCTTTATGAGAGCAAAATTGTATATAGAACCAAAGAATACGGCGATAAAGTTCGCACCTTCTGCATGAATCCTAAGGGTGCCGTTGTTAACGAGAATACAAACGGAATTATAACGGTTAACGGCCATAGCTACGAAGACCCTGAAAAGCAGACCAAGAACACCAACTTTGCTTTGCTGGTTGCAAAGCATTTTTCCGAGCCGTTCAAGGATTCTAACGGATACGGTGAATCAATAGCTCGCCTTAGCAATATGCTTGGCGGAGGAGTTATTGTTCAACGCTTTGGTGATTTAATTCGCGGCCGCCGTTCAACCGAGAGTCGCATAAAAGAGGCGTTTATTACGCCAACTCTCGATGCAACCCCCGGCGATTTAAGCTTGGTTTTGCCTAAACGCATTTTAGACGGTATTATTGAGATGATATATGCCTTGGATAAGGTTGCTCCCGGAACTGCCAACGAGGATACGCTTTTATATGGCGTTGAGGTTAAGTTCTATAATATGGAGGTTGAGGTTGATAATAACCTGGAATCAAAATATAAGGGACTTTATATTATAGGTGACGGTAGCGGAATTACCCATTCTCTTTCTCATGCTTCGGCAAGCGGCGTTCATGTTGCACGCAAAATTGCAAGCGAGTATAAAAAAGCATAATAAAAACCCGATTGAATTTTAAATTCAATCGGGTTTGTTTTGCTTTATTGATATTTTGGTTATCCTGCGATCTGGTTTAAATCATGCTGAAGCATGCAGTAGTTAACAATTCCGAGACCAACAAGGCCTAAGACTAAGTAAACAATAGAATTATCCTTGTGTGCAATGCCTTTTTCTGCACAACCTTCACCAAGCTTCTTTTCTGCAAGGTAGAAGCCAAGAAAGGGAAGGAAGATAATCAAAATAATCTCGAGAAGTGCATTATCATTAGGGTCTTTTACAGAAACTGCTTCACGTGCAAGGCAAACTCCCCAATAGATGCCATAAATACCACAGGTTACAAGGGTAAGGATAACTGCTGTAACAATGTTACGGTTTTTAATATTCATAAAATGACCTCCTCTTTTTTTATCATTTTAGCATATTTTGTCTCAATTTGTCAATATGATATGACAATGTAATTGTTTTGTTGAGATATTATGTTTCATTTGTTATAATAAGATAAAATATGTTTAAGAACGGTTGCTTATGAATAGGAAAAGAAATGTTTTATTAGTAACGCTCGGGGTATTGATGCTTGGAATAATCCTTTTACTTCTTGTGCTATCAGGGCTTCGAATATATTGCCCGATTAACTTAATTACAGGATTAAACTGTCCCGGTTGTGGCAATACGCGTGCGCTTTTATCGCTTTTAAGATTAGATTTTAAATCAATGTTTTATTACAACCTCTTGTTTCCGCTTGAAATAGGTTATCTTATAAGAGTCTATTTTATTAGCGCAAAGAGGTATATAATTGGAGGTAAGGTGGAATACCGCCCTAAAAGCTTTAGAATAGATATTGCGGTTTTGGCTATCTTATTGGTTTGGACTGTTATCAGAAACACAACGGCATTGTTTTAAAAAAGGCCTGATTAAAGCGAAGTGATCATAAGACAGTTAACAGCCACAATAGGTTGAACCGCTGTGTCTGTTCTTGTATATTATCCTGTTATGTGATAATATGGAATCGAACACATCTGCAAATCGGAATTTACAGAGTTGATGAAACAAAAAGGGAGACGGAAAAAATATGATTGAACAAATTTTCAAATTAACACAAGGAAATGAAAAAACAGTTGAAAAGGTAATTATTGATGAAAATATACACTATATGCAGATGATCTTGAATAAGGGTGAATGTCTACCAGAGCATTTTTCAAATGCAAAAAATGTGTATATTACAGTTGTTCGCGGAACATTATCAGCGACTTTGAATGAACAGGAAACACATGAATATCAGGCAGGAACAGTATTAAAAGTTCCATTCCATACAAAAATGAACTTA
>CASFLA010000060.1 GCA_949295415.1 uncultured Oscillospiraceae bacterium | reverse complement strand
ATGCTATTCAGTTATTGACAAAAAAAGAGACAAAGACACTCAGAGCTTGTAACTCAAAGACGCCTTTGCCTTTTTACCCAAGTATTATACTATTTTTCGATCAATTTGTCAACTACTTAGAGAAAGGTTTTGAAAAAAGTTATCTGTTCAAATTCATCGCGAAGCGCCTGCTCTTCAATTTCATCAAGTCTCACTCTCTCGTAATACCGTGAGTACGAGGACCGTAGGCAATGTTATAGTATATGCTCATCGGAAACGGATTGGGTTTTTGGAACACCATACCGATATCACGGCGAAGCTAGTTAACATCTACGTCTTTATCGAAGATGTTGCGACCGTTATAACAAACCTCGCCGGTGATTTTCAAAATCGGAATAAGGTCATTCATACAGTAAGGAGAATAATATATAATAAAATACGCCGCATTGCTGCGACGTCTTTAATCAGATAATTTATTTCATTAAATCAATTAATGTGATACCGTCAAAATAATTGTTTACTATGCTATAAAACTCGGTCCACATAGGAAGTGTTGGGCAGGTATCAGCACGATCACACTTTTCGGCATTGCATTGAAGGCAAGTAACGGGGGCGAGATCCCCTTCGGCAAGTCTTAAAATATCGCCCACTTTATAATCTTTGGGTTCTTTTGATAAACGGTAACCGCCACCCTTGCCGTGAACGCCCTCTACATAATTATTTTTTGAGAGAACAGGCATAATTTTTTCGATATATTTAAGTGAAAGCCCTTGGCGTTCAGCTATATTTTTCATTGCGATATAGCCATCGTCCTTATGTTCCGCAAGATCAAGCAATACGCGCAAGGCATATCTGCCTCTTGTAGAAATAAGCATTATTCTTTACCTCCATTTATAATCTCTTCAGCATAACGAACACTTTCCATCGCATCCTTTGCATATTTATCCGCACCTATTTCTTCGGCATATTCTTTAGTTAAAACTGCACCGCCTACCACAATCTTGCACCAAGGGGCTTTTTCCCGCAGAAGCTTAATTGTTTCTTCCATTGCAGGAACAGTGGTTGTCATAAGCGCACTTAAGCCTACAAGCGGTGCGCGAAGTTTTATCGCTGTCTTTGCAATTATTTCGGGCGGAACATCTTTGCCTAGATCCACAACATCAAAGCCGTAGTTTTCAAGCAAAAGCTTTACTATATTTTTACCTATGTCATGAATATCACCGTAAACGGTAGCAATTACAATTACGCCCTTGGTCCCAGCTTTTTCTTTGCCCGACATAGAAGCTTTTATAACCTCAAAAGCATTTTTTGCAGCTTCAGCACTCATAAGCAACTGAGGAAGATAGACCGTTTTCTTTTCAAATCCGTCACCTACAATATTAAGCGCAGGAATAATTTCGTTATTCACTATTTCAAGCGGGTCAACACTTGAGAGTAATTTTTTTGTCAACTCCCCTGCCTTATCCTTAAAGCCTTTTATAACTGCATGCTGAAGTTCAGATGAATATTCCTCAGTAGTTTTTAGTGCGGCGGCAGCCGCAGGTGTCACTGTAACTACAAATGATTCAGCCGAACCGATATATTCGGCACAGTTTTCATCAAGACCCTTGAGCGCTCTGTAGGCATAGTAGGTTTTCATCATATCCACAGAATAAGGGTTCATAATAGCGGCGGAAAGACCGTTTTGGAGTGCGAGTGCAAAGAATGTACCGTTTACTGCATCACGGTTAGGAAGCCCAAAAGAAACGTTTGAAACACCGAGAGATGTATGGCAGCCAAGCTCATTCTTTATAGTTTTAAGCGAAGACAGAGTTGCCACAGCCGCTTGGTTGTCGGCACTGATGGTCATAGCAAGGGTATCAAAAATGATGTCCTTTTTATCTATTCCGTATTCGTTCGCAACCTTTAGTATGTTTTCGGCAATTTTGACTCTGCCCTGGGCGGTGTCAGGAATACCGCTCTCGTCAAGGGTTAGGGCAACTACCAATCCACCGTATTTTTTGACAAGCGGAAAAATCGCTTCCATACTCTCTCGTTTACCGTTTACGGAATTTATCATCGCCTTTCCGTTATATCGGCGTAAAGCCTCTTCCATGGCGGCGATGTTCGAAGTGTCTATCTGCAACGGCAAGTCGATAATAGCCTGCAGCTCACATACAGCATTTTTAAGCATCTGCACTTCATCAATGTCGGGAAGTCCTACATTCACATCAAGAATATGCACGCCCTTTTCCTGCTGATTAACACCCTCAGACAAAATATAGTCGATATCGTTTTCAAGCAAAGCCTGCTTAAAGCGCTTTTTACCCGTAGGATTGATACGCTCGCCGATAAGAATTGGACTTTCTCCAAACTCTATTGCGTGGGTATAAGAAGATACTACCGTTATGTTTTTATCTTCAATAGGAACAGGAGCAAGTTCAGATGTTTTACTATAAAGCGAAGCAATGTATTCGGGGGTTGTGCCGCAGCAACCGCCAACAACACGAACACCTTTTTTCACAAGAGCTGCTACTTCATCTGAAAACTCATCGACAGTTACATCAAATACTGTTTTACCGTTTATAGACTTCGGAAGCCCTGCGTTGGGCTTGAGTATAACAGGAACAGATGCTTTTTGGAGCAGTTCCTCTGCAACTGTGCGAAGTTGTTTGGGGCCGAGCGAACAGTTTGCTCCCAAGGCATTAACGCCCATTCCTTCGAGAAGCGCCACCATTGCTGCAGGTGTTGCACCCGTCATCAGTTTACCATCTTCACCGTAGGCATTGGAAACGATTACGGGAAGCTCGCTGTTTTCTTTAGCAGCAAGGAGTGCGGCCTTGGTTTCATACGAGTCGTTCATCGTTTCAATGATGATGAGGTCCACGCCGTATTTCACACCGAATTTGACTGTTTTTGAAAATACGTTTACCGCATCCTCAAAATCAAGATCACCAAGCGGTTTTAAAAGCCTTCCCGAGGGGCCGATATCAAGTGCTATGAACTTTTCACCTTTCTGTACCGACTGTTCCCTTGCTTTTTTAGCATTGGCGACCGCCGCTTTTATTATTTGTTCAAGCTCATCATCAGCAAATTTAAGGCAGTTTGCACCAAAAGTGTTGGTACAAACAACATTACTGCCTGCATCAAAATAAGCCTTATGTATGTCGATTATTACATCGTGGTGGGACAAGTTCCATCTTTCAGGGTACTCACCCGGTTTTAAACCCCCAGCTTGCAGAAGCGTTCCGATACCGCCGTCAAGATAAACAATATGATTCTTTAAGTAATCTTTGAAATTCATTAGACACCTCTTAACGTACAGTCTGTTTTTTCACAAAGACTGCATTTATTTGAGTTTGTTTTTTCTGTACTTCCAAGCCCGACAAAAGCCGTAACCGATTTTGACGGTGACATAAGCAGACTGCTGTTTAAAGTCAGTCCAATTCTTCGCTCTGGGTCGAGGACGGCAAAAATATTCTTTTGAGCCGAGAGCGGCAAATCACCGTAGCCCGGACTGAAACGTGGCTCTAATCCCGTTTTGTATTCTTTTTTAATATCCGCGCAAAAAGCATCGCACAACGCCTCTATCCGTTCAGTACCGATTGCCTGAAAAAGCAATGCCTTTGTAGGAGAAAGTCTACCATATTTCCCTATTAGACGGTCGATTTCCACACCCACCGTTGCAGCAAAAAGGACAACCTTTTCACAGCCTTTGAGATTACGCGCAAGCTTTTCTGAATGCACACTAAAGACCTCAAAATCACAAGTATCGCCGACCGTTTTAATGGGAAGTTCACGATAGCAGACCTTATAGGCAAGCTTGTCCTTCACTTCATCTGTGCACTCTTTAAGAAGAACGGATATCTCTTCGCGCTCTCCCCTACAGCCTGCATAACGCAAAATTTCTTTTTCGCAAAACGGCGGCTCGATATATGTTTTACTTAAAATCACAGAATTCATTTTCCTAATATACAGTTTAAGTTGTTTTGGATTTTGACAGCAACATCAGGCTTGTTCATCGAATATACGTGCACGTTGGTAATGCCGTTAGCATATAAATCAATAATCTGATCAGTAGCATACGCAATACCGGCCTGCTTCATAGCTGCAGGATCGTTGCCGAATTTATCCACAAGGCTTTTGAAACGCTGCGGCATAAACGAGCCCGAAAGCTTAATGGCACGTTCTACCTGATTGGCATTTGTAATAGGCATAACACCCGGAATGATGGGAACGGTAATTCCTGCTTCACGGATCTTATATAGAAAATTATAGAGCAAATTATTATCAAAAAACATCTGTGTAGTTAAAAACTCACAGCCTGCGTCTACCTTTTCCTTAAGATGTTTAATATCATCTTTCTGGTTTTCGCTTTCAGGGTGTATTTCAGGATAACACGCGCCACCTATGCAAAAATCCGAACCCGATTCTTTCAGTTCTCGTACAAGTTCTATAGCGTGACGATAGTCCCAATGACCACGGTCAGCATTCTGAAGTTCAGCCGGAATATCACCTCTGAGTGCCATAACATTCTCAATATTTGCCGCTTTCATATCGGCAATACGATCACGTACTGTCTCTTTGGTTGAAGAAACGCAGGTAAGATGTGCCAAAGACGGCACATTGTAAAGTTCTTTTATCCGCTTTGCAATATCCAAGGTATATTTACTTGTTCCACCTCCTGCACCGTATGTAACGCTCATAAAACTGGGGCGAAGTTTAGCAATCTCTTCGGTAGCAGTTCGTACATTTGCAAAGGCAGTATCTGTTTTGGGTGGAAAAACCTCAAAAGAAAGAGAAAGAGTATCTCTTTTAAGTAAATCAATAATTTTCATAAAAACATTCCTTTTTTATCTTCCGTTTAATTATACATCCAAACGGGTAGGTAAATCAAGTAAATATCATTATTTTATCGTTCCTCCGCCCAACACAGTATCTCCGTCATAAAAAAACAGCGACTTGTCCGGGTGTGATTGCCCGTTGCGGCTCGTAGAAAACGATATGAACGGTATCTGCTCCCGTAGGGATAACGGTTACCTACTGTTCCGGTTGACGGCAGCGTATTTTGGCCTTGCAGCGAAACTCGCTCCCAGGTACTTCACCGCTTATCCAGTTAAAATCGGATACATCTGCCTCACGGCTAAACAGATCGTCATTACTGCCGAGAACAACATTACCATCTTTCGGGCAGATATTGCATACATACAGAGGCTCTGTGCTCGAAACACCAAGCCCTTTTCGCTGACCTATGGTGTAATGAATCACACCCTTGTGCCGTCCGAGATTATTACCTTGTTTATCCACAAAATTTCCCTCGGCAGATTCTTTTCCTGTTTGTAATTCTATCACGCTTGCATAATCTCCATTCGGTACAAAGCAAATATCCTGTCCTTGATAGGCGTGAGCAAGGATACAGATGTTCTTTTCTTTTTTCAGTCGGATAATTTCATCCTGGAGATCACGAATTGTCATTTTTATAGCTCGCAACAATGACCACAGCTCTCACAATCGGGAAACTGCGTGTGGTCATATTCAATTTCGTTTTTGTCGTAGTAGTCCTTTAGTGCAGCCTTGATCGCCTCTTCCGCAAGGACGGAGCAATGCAGCTTATGTGCAGGAAGGCCGTCAAGAGCTTCCACAACGGCTTTGTTGGTAATACTTAAAGCCTCACCTGAACAACAATGGTGAAATGCTTTTGCGACTTGATTTTTTATATCTTCCACTTGATTTCAATGCTTTCTTTTGAGGCGGTTATGCGCTCTATAAGGCAGTCAACCACCGTGATTTTGTCGCTCACCGACAGTTCATCCCAATGCTCAAAATATCCGCTGATTTCACCAACATCATTTGTGCGGTTACTCTCTAATGAAACAATCTCGGCACCAAGTTCTTTCTTCTCGGCATCGAGCTCGGCAACACGGTTATTTATGTACTGCATCACCGTATCATTTGCCGAAGTGATTTTTGCGAGCAAAGAGGATATTTCTTTGTCAATCTCTTCTATACGTGTTTTAAGTTTTACAACTTGCAGGTTGCAGCCGTCCTGCTTTTTCTTTGACAGTGTCTCGAATTCCGCTAATTTCTTTTGCATTTCTTTAAATACAATGTCATCCACAACATCAGCATCCAAAGAGCCAAAGTTACATCCACCGGAGTGGTATTTGTTTGTGCAGAGATAACGTATCGTTACCGTTTTTAACGGTTTTTATAAGGGTTGTGGTTATACCCACCTTTGCACCCGCTAGATAACCGTATTCAGTAACAAAGGGTGTAGAAGTATTAAGCGTTCTGGTTTTAAGGCGAACAAGGTCATCATACGAATAACCTATTTTTTCAGTTCCGTTTAGCTTAACGCCGTAAATAA
>CASFLA010000059.1 GCA_949295415.1 uncultured Oscillospiraceae bacterium | reverse complement strand
TGCGATTCCCACCAAGATTTATCAAGCGCTTGACCGTTATGACGCGCGGTCGGCAGAGGTAGTAATCCCTCTTTGTCATAAATCTTACCGATCGTAGTTCACATCAGACCCGTCAATTGGTATTAGTTTGGAAAGGCATTCCAAACGGTGGAACGGAAGGGGCATCATAAGAAACTCAATAAGTTTCTTCATAACGCATCACCTCCGTTGTTAAAACGCAAACTAAAATTTGTTCATTGGCCAATGTTCACAAATAAAAGGTTTGATTATATATGCTACCACACATTTGTGCAGTTATCAACAAAAAATGGAGGTGGAAGAAAATTGGAAAATTGGATTGGGATTGCTGTTGGGAAAATGCATGTCAATAAAATATCGCAGAGTCAAATTGCCAAAATACTTGGAGTTAGAAGAGATTATATAAACAGAATCCTTAACGGAACTGAGACTCCTAAAAACGCCGAAGAGCGAATAATGACAGCTATTGATGTGATTATTGCCGACCGCAAGAATAGTGTATCAGAGTGAGAGTCCTTAAAACGGGACTTTAATGAAATGAGGTTAAATTTATGTTTTATGCACGATATGTAGAATTGTGTGCAAAGAAAAAAGTAAGTCCTTCAAAGGTTGCTCTTGAATGTGGTTTTAACAAAGGTAGCGTTTCCGTTTGGAAAAAGAAATACGAAAAGGGAGAGGATATAAAGCCAACTCCTGAAACATTAGTGAAAATTGCCGCATACTTTAATGTTTCGGTTGGCTATCTGCTTGGTATTGAAGATGATTACATAAATGAGGGAATGGAAAAGCGTTTAGAAAAAACTGCTGAAGATATCGCTCTGATTGCTAAAGAAGTTATAAGTCTTTTAGCAGATAAAAAATGCACCATAAATGAAGCTGACAATGTTCTGCGGATAACTAAGATGAGCATTGATAGCACTGCTATGGTGCGAAAACTTGAATATTAGATTTTGTTTACAAGTTTTTCGAGTTTGGCAAAAAACTCTGAATCCGGTCTGTTTGCAGAATCTTTAATTGTCGCTGCTAATGAGCATTGATTAGTAAGACCGAATGTGCCGGGTACACATTCCAAAAACACACAGTTTGTTTTGCAACGGTCGTTAATTAAAGGGCAAAAATCGTTATTCATCTATAATCACCACCTATCAAGATGATTATAGCACAAAAAACACAAACCACAACTACAAGAGAATCGAGGTGAGAATATGCCGAAATCAAAAATGGTGTTTAAAATGCCGAAGCCTAAACAGGTTTCAAGTTCGCCGATTATCCGATTAAGACCCGAAGTTGCAAGCAGGATATACGAAATCGTTGAGTTGACCGGTCTTACACCGAGCCAGGTTATTCAGCAGATGCTTGATTACATAGGCGAGGATTACGAAATAAAATAGGAGGTTTATTATGCCAAAGGTTTGTTTGACCGCCGAAGACAGATACAAAGCGGTTTGCGAAAAACGCGATTTAAAGCTCCAAGCGCTTATTTTAGCAAAAATGCGAGAATACAACATCCCGATGGCAACCATCGAAAAAACTTTAAAGGTTGCTAAAAACGGCGCTTATTATCGCTTAAAGAAGCCGACCGAACGTCTTAATATAAATGAACTTGCGGCGCTTTTAGGCGTTCTGAGGGTTTCAAACGAAGAGCTTTGTAATCTTATGAGGGGGTGAGGAAATGAGCGATTACGAAAAATGCGCTTTATTTGTTGCAGGGTTGTTTATTGCAATGATTGCAGTTTGCGCGGTTATTGAAATTGTTAAAGCTTGGGTCGAGCTTAAGGTTTTAAAGCAAGAGAGAGACCGATACAAGCGCGAAAATCTAAGACTTAAAAAGGAGGTCAGGTATTTAAGGCATATAAATACCGTTATGGGAATATGTGCGGATTTTATCAAATAAAAAAAGCCCCGAAGAGCAGCCACTCATTCGGAGCAAAAGCAAAATAACTTTACATAAATGTAACACAGATTAAGGAGAATGTCAAATATGAAATGCAGCAAAATTAAAATCAAGTCCCTTTTTGGTATTACAGAAATGGAACTTGATGGAAATAACATAGAAATCACAGGCAAAAAAGGAGCAGGCAAAACAAGTGTGTTAGATGCAATCAGATATGCTCTTACAAATTCAAGCAGCAGAGATTGGATAATCAAAAAAGGGGAGTCTGAAGGTGAAATAATTGTTGAAACCGATACAGGTTTAATGATTGACCGAAAGAAAAGAAGCAACAAGGCGGATTTTTCCTCTGTTAAGGATAACGGCACAAACGTTATGCGCCCGGAATCTTTTCTTAAAACTATTTTCACTCCGTTACAGTTAAATCCGGTTGAGTTTACTCAGATGACGCGTCAGCAACAAAACCGCGCTATTCTCGACCTTATTGAATATGACTGGGACATGGAAACTATTCGCGGTTGGTTCGGTGAGATACCGGCCGGAATCAACTATGAGCAAAACATTTTGCAGGTGCTCAATGATATTCAAGCCGAAAACGGAGCATATTTCCAGAGCCGCCAGGATATAAACCGTGAAATTCGAAATAAGCAGGCATTTATTGCTGATATTGCAAAGGATATACCTTCCGGCTACAGAGCTGAATATTGGGAGTCATATGATTTAGGCAAAAAATATGCCGAACTAATGAACATACAAAATAATAACAGTAAAATCGAACGCGCCAAAAATTTCCTCGAGAACCAAAATACCAAACTCAGAGGATTGCAGGCTGAACGCGAGATTGCGGTTGTTGCCGCAAGTAAAGAAATATCATCTGAGAAAGAACAGCTTACGGCACTTATTGCCAAGCTTAAAGCAGAGATTGTTGCTGCCGAGGATAAATTAGATTCTTTAGATGACCGTTTAAAAGATAAAGTGGCAGTCATTGATGCGGATTACAATTCAAAAGTTGCCAAGCTTAACGCTGATGCCGGAATTGCAGAACAATATGCAGATTTAAAAACCGAGGACACATCTTTGTTGCAGGAGGAATTGAATCATGCTGAAGCAATGAAAAAGCACCTCAACGAGTATCGTCGTATGCAACAGATGAAATCCGAATTAGACGAGCTTACTGCACGTTCTGCAGAGTTTACACGCAAAATTGAACTGGCGAGAAACTTGCCCGGCAATATTTTGCAAACTGCTACATTGCCGGTCGAGGGACTGACGGTTGAAAATGGAATTCCTTTAATAAACGGTCTTCCAATTTCGAATCGTTCTGATGGAGAGTTACTTGAACTTTGTGTAGATATCGCAATTTCAAACCCCAGCGGATTACAGATAATTCTAATTGACGGCGCCGAAAAATTGGATGATGAGAGCCGCAATAAACTTTATGCAAAATGCCGTGAAAAAGGACTCCAATTTATTGCTACCCGAACTACTAATGATGACGAGCTCATCATTACTGAACTGTAAAGGAGAAAATATATGACACATTGGAAAAAACTTACAAACCCGAACTATTTGGGCGCTTATTCAATAGAAGACGGTAAAGATTTGATTCTCACAATCGGAACCGTTGCAAATGAAACGGTTGTTGGCGTTGACGGCAAAAAAGAAGAATGCACTGTTTGTCATTTTTTAGAGCGCGGCGTTAAGCCGATGATTTTAAATGCGACCAATATGAAAATGATAACTAAACTGCTCAATACACCATATATCGAGCAGTGGCACGGACACAAAATACAGATTGGCGTTGAGAAGGTTAAAGCTTTTGGCGAAATTGTTGAGGCTTTAAGAGTAAGAAATAAACTGCCTGTGGAACGAACAGAACCTTTGCCCAAGTGCGAGAAATGCGGCGGAAACATTATTTCTGCAAAAGGTATGACTCCTGAGCAGGTTGCCGAATATACAAAGACTACTTACGGTCAGCGACTCTGCGGTAAGTGCGCCGCGGCCGCTTATAAAGAAAAGGAGGAAGCGTCCAATGTTGTTGACGGACAAACTGGTTCTGACGAATGAAAATTATTTTAGCCCCGAAGCAGAGGCCGAGTATATGTCGGTTTCTCAGTTTAAAAATTTTGAGGAATGTCCTGCCAGGGCAATGGCCGAACTGAAAGGTGAATACATAAGGGAGGAAACAACGGCACTTCTTGTTGGAAGTTATGTTGATGCGCATTTTGGAGGAACTCTTGATATATTCAAATCGCAGCATCCCGAAATATTTAAAAGAGACGGGACATTAAAATCAGAATACATACAAGCCGAACAGATAATCGCGAGAATTGAAAGAGACCCTCTGTTTATGGAATATCTGATGGGTGAAGACCAGGTAATTATGACCGGAGAAATTGAGGGGATAAAGGTCAAGATTAAAATTGACAGTTTACATCCCGACAAAATTGTTGACCTCAAAATAATGAGAGATTTTGAACCGGTATATAAAGCAGAGCAAGGCCGTCTGCCGTGGTTTGAAGCATGGAGATATGATTTACAGGGAGCAGTTTATAGAGAAATTGTCCGTCAAAAAACAGGTGTGCAGCTTCCGTTTTTTCTTGCTGCAGCCACTAAAGAAAAGGTTACAGACCTTGATATTGTGCATATAGGCGATGACTTACTTGAATATGAGTTGGAAAAATTTAAAGAGAAAGCGCCGTTATACGATGCAATGAAAAAGGGAATCGTTGATGCTCCGCGATGCGAACATTGCGATTATTGCAAAATTACAAAAGTCCTTACAAGACCGACCGAAAGCAAGGAGTATGTAAATGAATAAAGTAATAATCAAAGGAAGGCTTACCGCTGACCCTGAACTTTCAAACACTGCTTCTGCTGTGGAATACTGCAAGTTTACTGTTGCAGTTGACAGATATGCAGGAAAGGATAAAGAAAAAGAGACAGATTTTGTTCCCTGCACGGCTTGGAGGCAAACCGCAGTTTTTATCAATAAATATTTTTCAAAAGGTAAAGAAATATTGATTCTTGGAACTCTTAGGTTTGATAAATATGAAAAAGACGGTGAAAAGCGCACTTTTGCAAGCGTTCAAGTAGATAACGCGGAGTTTTGCGGCGGAAAAGGTGATGGAAAAGCAGATATAAACATTAACCCTTCGGGTCCTGCTGAGTTTACAACCGCTTCTGCTGATTTCACTGAAATAGTTGATTCAGATGATGACCTTCCGTTTTAAGAGGTGAATTATGGAAATACAAATCGACACAAGAGAAAAGAAGAGGGCGATTGTTAAAATTCTGCAGGAGTTCGACAAGCAGGGCATCCGGCATATTTCTTCAAAACTCTATGTCGGCGATTATATGAGTTTTGACAATCCTAAGTTAATCATAGACCGCAAACAGAATCTGCAAGAACTTTGCAGTAATGTCTGTCAACAGCATGACCGATTTATCGCAGAAATAAGAAAGGCCAACGAGATAGGAATAAAGATTGTTTTTCTTGTTGAGCACGGGAAGAACATAACTTGTCTCGATGATGTTGCATTGTGGAAAAATCCGAGGCTTAAGGATTCGCCGCTTGCAGTTTCGGGAGAGCGACTTCACAAGATACTCTCGACGCTTAAGGTAAATTATAATGTTGATTTTGAGTTCTGTGATAA
This sequence comes from uncultured Oscillospiraceae bacterium, assembly GCA_949295415.1. Taxonomy (GTDB): domain Bacteria; phylum Bacillota; class Clostridia; order Oscillospirales; family Acutalibacteraceae; genus UMGS172. Next base: position 14,741 of record CASFLA010000059.1, on the reverse strand, counting down.
AAGAAATACGGGGAAAAGAATAATAGAGGTTTTGTCGTTGTGAAATATGATGTTGAACTTATAAGGGCGGCAAACCCAATTATCGATATTATCGGTCGATACGGTGTTGAGATGAATCGAAAAGGATACGCTTGCTGCCCTTTTCACAATGAAAAAACAGGCTCGTTTAAGGTTTATTCTGACGGGACTTATCATTGCTTCGGTTGTGGTGCTCACGGTGATGTTATAGATTTTGTTTCGAAAATCGAAGGAATTGATTTTAATGAGGCTTGTTCACGATTGGGCGGCGAATTATCTTTTTCCGGATACAGAGCCGCCAACAAGAGAAAAAAAGATTCCGAGGACAAAGCGCGGAGATTATCAGAAGCCTGGGATAACTATTATCTTGCTTTGGAAGCCTTTGAAAATAACGAAAATCAAATATTAAGGTTGAGGCCACGGAGCCCTGATGATGCTGCATCGGATGTGTGGTTATCGGCGCTCCAAAGGAAAGCACAATTGCAATATGAATTAGAAATTGCAGAAAATAAAATATCAAAACTTGAAGGGAGGGGTATAGCGTGAGAGATTACGGCGAGTTGCCAAAGGACAAACTCTTTAGTGACGAAATAATCAATGAGATTATGGACGAGCCGGACGGAGTTACAAGAGAACAGATGAAATTTGCGCTTATTGACCGTGCTGCAGAGTTTGGAAAAAAGACCGAAAGCAGAATGGAAAGTATTCTTAAAGCCGCAGAAAAGGAGCTTAAAGAAGCCAAACAGGAGACATCAAAGAAAACAAATGATTTCGACCATGAAACAGATTTTGATTGTGATTATCCGGTTTTAAAATGCGGTTATTGGGTTGCCGATATGAGAGGAATTCAAAATCCTTCAGCTGCCACTGTTGACAGATACGCCTGCCCTCATCCTATTCTACCTATACAAATAATTACAAATATTGAAGAGGGGACACAAAAGGTAAAACTAGCCTTTTACCGTTCAGGTAGGTGGATGGAGCAGATAGTTAGAAAAAGTATTATTTCAAGCCGTAACAAGATAACGGAATTATCTGATATTGGGATTTCAGTCACTTCGGAATCGGCAAAAAATCTTGTTAAATATCTTTCAGATGTTGAAACCCTTAATTTTGACACCATTCCCGAAATAAAAGCAACTGCAAAAATGGGGTGGGCTGAGGATGGATTTGTTCCATATACATCCAACCTTGAATTTGATAAAGACGGCCGTTTTGATTCTTTATATAACACCTTACAATCTGAAGGAAGTTATAAAAAGTGGAAAGATTTTGTCTGCGAATTGAGGAAATCCGGAAGAATTGAGCCGAGACTTGCCATGGCGGCGAGTTTTGCAAGTGTATTATTGAAACCCTGCGGTTTGCTTCCTTTTTGGGTTAACATTTGGGGAAAAACCGGCGGAGGAAAATCAATATGCTGTATGCTTGCTGCAAGTGTTTGGGCTGATTCCGAAATAGGAAAATACATATCAAAGTTTGACAGCACAATACCGGCATTTGAGGCGAGAGCAGGTTTTTTAAACCACCTACCCTTTATTATTGATGATACTGCAGAGGTCAGAAGGCGTCTTAAGGATGATTTTTCACAACTTATATATCAGCTGGCATCGGGAGAAGGTAAAGAGCGAAGTAATGTTAAGCTTGGCCTTGCATATAAAACAACTTGGAACAATACCATTATTTGTTCTGGAGAGTCGCCGATTATAACAGAACAGTTGCAGGGTGGTGCGGTTAACCGTTTGCTTGAATATGAAATGGATGAAGGCGATATCTTCCAAGACGGACAAGCTGCTGCCGCTTTATTAAAAAGTAATTATGGGTTTGCAGGCGCTAAATTTATTGATGTTATAAGCAGTCTTGGATTCGATAAAATTCTTGAACTGCAACAGGAATTTTTTAATAAAATCAAGTGCGAAACTTATGAGGAAAAACAGTTAAGGAGTTTATCAATCCTGCTTGTTGCCGACAAAATTGCCACTGAATACATTTTTAATGATGGAATATATCTTTCTTTTAATGAATTGGAAAAAACCCTTACAGATAAAAATACACTGTCTGAGAATGAACGTTGCTATGAATATATTCTCGGTGAGGTTTCTGTAAATTCAAATAAATTTATGGAATCCGGAGACAGATTCACAGAAACTTGGGGTAAATATATGAAGCTCAATGACACAGGAGAAGAATGTATTGCAATACTCTCAAATGTTTTAAATAGGATGTGTGCCCAAGGAGGATATAGCCTTAAGGCTTTTGTTGCCTGGGCAAATAAAAAAGGTATTTTGCAATGTGATAAAAATGCAAAAAAGACAAGCAAACTCGTAAAAATGCCGGACGGACATCCTCAAAGATGCTATGTTATCAGATTGCCAAATTCTAAAACAGAGGAATTTTTACCCGAGGAAGGGGCAGAATTGTTACTGTGATTCACAAAAGGTAACACAGTAACACCAAAAACACCGAAAAACCATACCATTAAATATTAAAAAAATATTTTTAAAAACGGATATGCTCCTTATAAGAAAGGTTAAAAAAGGTGTTACCGGTGTTACCAAGCCGAAAAACCGCATAACAGCGCGGTAAATCGGGTTACACCGTAGGTGTTACCAAGGTGTTACTAAATATAAATTGTGTTACCGAAAGGGACTCTATGGATAAAAAAGAAGTTGTAGGCATTTTAAACAAATGCGTAATGTTCGAAAACCAAAAATATAAGGCCATAAGATATGAAGCATGGAAAGATGATAGTGGAAAACTGCATCATTCGCTTGCTCTGTATGACGGCAAAAATTCGGTGGTAATAGCGCCGATAGAAAGGATTGATTTAATTGAAACCGTATAGTATTCGGTTAGAGGAATACGAAAAAGAAAAACGAAAGTTACAGAACGAGAATTTATCCTACTGCGAATATGAAAGACGAATTCGCGAGTTGGCTGAGAGGTTGAAGATATGAGAAAAGAACATAGTTTTGCTCAGATAAATATGCTCGATGAGATAATTATTGATAACTTTGCAGGTGGCGGAGGCGCTTCAACCGGAATTGAATTAGCACTCGGCAGACCTGTAACAGTAGCCATTAACCACGACCCTGCGGCTATACTTATGCATAAAACAAACCATCCATATACTTTACATTTACAGGATAGCGTATGGAATATTGACCCCGTAAAGATTTGTCAGGGGCGCCCTGTGGGTCTTGCGTGGTTCAGTCCTGATTGCAAACACTTTTCAAAAGCTAAAGGCGCTGCTCTTGTTGATAAAAACATCAGAGGTCTTGCCTGGATTGTTCTTAAATGGGCAGGAACGGTCAGACCAAGAGTAATAATGCTTGAAAACGTTGAGGAATTTAAAACCTGGGGACCGGTCCGTAAAGGCAAACCTATTAAATCTAAATCGGGCGAAACTTTTAACAAGTGGAAAAATCAGTTATCGGAACTCGGATATAAAATTGAATATAAAGAGCTTGTGGCGGCAGATTACGGAGCTCCTACCACACGGAAAAGATTTGTTCTTATAGCAAGGTGTGACGGACTTCCTATTGTTTGGCCCGAGAGAACACATGCGCCGATTGACCATCCGGATGTTTTATCAGGCAAATTAAAGCCTTGGGTTTCGGCAGCAGAAATAATAGATTGGAGCCTTCCTTGTCCTTCTATATTTGAATCTTCCGAACAAATAAAGGAAAAATACGGTCTTAAAGCACTAAGACCTTTAAAGGATAACACGCTTCGAAGAATAGCTCGTGGTGTTGATAAATTTGTTCTTAAAAACTCCAAGCCTTTTATTGTTCCTGTTGGTTACGGTGAAAAAGCAGGGCAAAAACCAAGAGTTAACGATATTGCGGAGCCTCTTGGCACAGTTGTCAGCACAGTGAAGCATAACGTTGTTGAGCCGAAGCTTACTCCATTTGCTATAAATCATAAGTTCAATAACAAACCTGAAAATATAGGCAAACCACTCTCAACAATAACAGCTATTGACCATAATGCGATTGTGGCACCGACTCTGATACAATACCACTCCGAACAAAGCGAAAAAGAAGTTCGTGCGGCCGACCTTAATAAACCGATGATGACTGTTGACGGTAGCCCCAGGTATGCTTTAGCCGCAGCACATTTAACTCAGTATTTCAAAGGAGACTATTATCATGGCCCCGATGTTCCATTACATACGGTTACTACCGAAATTCGAGAAGGTGTTACATTAGGTTATCTTACCGAATACTATGGGAACGCATCGGACGGTATTGACCCTTCGGAACCTTTAAGGACTGTTACATCGAAAGACCGAGAAGGTGTGACTCTTGCTCATGTTACTGAATTTAAAGGTCAGGACATAGGACAGAAAGCAGATGTTCCTCTCAGAACTATTACGGCAAGTATTGGCGAATTTGGTGTAGTTACAACAAGGTTAGAGAAAATAACCGGGCATAATGACCTTAAATTTTGGCCGCAGGTCCGAGAACTGTTAAACACTTACTGTGATTATGATATTGCAGAAGATGAGATTCTTGTATTAAATATCGGCGGTGTGGATTATTTTATTTCGGATATAGGCTTAAGGATGCTAACACCGAAAGAATTATATGCTGCACAAGGATTCCCGGCAGATTACATAATTGACAGAGATTATACCGGCAAGGAATATAAAAAGACTGCTCAGGTTGCACGTTGCGGAAATGCTGTTTGTCCTCCAATGGCAACAGCATTAGTTAAAGCTAATTTGCCTGAATACTGTCTGGTTGATATAACAACAATGGCGCAGCTTGCAAGCAGAATCGCGATATAAGTCAGAATAAAAATAAAGAAGGAAGAAAAAATGAAAGACAGAGTTTTTATTAAAGGATTTAACAAAAATTTAAAATGCAGAGGCTATCAATTCGAAATAGGCAAAGAGTTTAAAATTGATTTGCCTGACGGTTATAAACTTACAGCAAATGATTTATGCAGTAATAAGGTGTTCCATTTCTGCGATGGATTGAGCAAAGTTAACGGCTTTTATTCTTGCAATGATGATGCTAACCGATTTTGCATTATCGAAGTTTTGGGGCAGTTTTGTGAAGATGATGAGAAATGCGGAAGTAACCACATTCGCATTGTAAGGGAAATCACAGGCGAGGAGTTGATGATTGCCAAAGGATTGACTAACGGTAATACAGGGCTTTTCAACAGTGGAGACTGCAACAGTGGATACCGCAACAGTGGATACTGCAACAGTGGAGTTTTTAACAAAACCAACGGTTCTAACGGTGTTTTCTGTAATAAAGAGCCGAAAATCCGTATTTTTAACATACAGACCGATTGGACTTTAAGCGAGTTTTATAAATCGAGGTTTTACGACGCTATCTGTTCAAGTAATTTTCCGTTGATTAAGTGGAAAAATAAAGTTGATGCAGGGGAAAACGGAGTTGATGGTGAGTTAATAGTCAATACATATGAGGATGCCTGCAGACATTGGTGGGATGGAATGAGTGCTGACAACAAAGCAATTATTAAATCTATGCCCAATTTTGATATAGATGTGTTCTGCGACATTACAGGTATTGACCCGAAAAACGTCTAAAACGGCAGACGAGCGAAAAGGAAATAACTATAAAAAGGAGTGATACCGAATGACTGATAACGAGATTATAAAGGCTTTGAGTATATGTTCAAACGAAAATGGTATTTGTTCTGAATGTCCATATAGCGATGATTACACAAATTGTAATACACGAATAGCAAAAGATGCCATTGACCTAATCAACCGCCTACAAGCAGAGAAAAGCAACCTTGAAATTGAATTAAAAGCAATGCGAGGTGCGGCTAATTCTTACAAAGCAGAGATTGAGAGGTTGAAAGAATGCCCGAAATGCGTTTATGAGTATGACGGTGAAATAACGGAATATTGTGTACAAGGTCCTTGCCCTAATTATAAGACCGAAGCACAAATAAAAGCCGAAGCATACAAAGAGTTTGCGGAGAGGTTAAGAGAACATAAGTTTGAAATTGAGGATATACCTAAAAAAGAAATATTCTATGCGGTTGAAACGCACCATATTGACAACCTCTTAAAAGAAATGGCGGGTGAAGGCTAATGAAAGCAAGATTAAGTTTATCGGGTAAAGTTTCAAAAAACCAACAGAAAATGCTTCAGGCTTTTTGTGACGAGCAATTTCACAAAAATGCGGAAGAACATACTCGTAGGATACTAAAAATTGCTTGTATCGCTCTCAATGAGTCTTTCGGGTTCGGAGCTGAGCGTTGTAGCAATTTTTTAGATAGAGTAACAGAAATATCCAACAAGCATATTGATGACGAAGTGTTTTGGGTTCACGCGGACAAGCGTCTTGAACAAATGCACTTGATATTCAAACAAGAAGATTATGAGAAAATGGAGGTAAAATAATCTTGAATTGGCAAAAAGAAGCGGTTAATGACCTTAAATCGTATGTAGCCAGGAAAATGTCAATTGATAATATGAATCAGCGCATTGAAGAACTCCAAAGGAGAGCAATCCGACTCGGTTCTATGTCGAGTGATATTCCGGTTCAGGGCGGTAGTTCTAAGAACGAGGACGCCATAATTAACAACATTGCCGAGCGTGATAGGTTGGTTCAAGCCATAGACGCTGCACAATGCCTGGTAACCATTATTGAAAACGGTTTATCTGTGCTTGATGAAGAAGAGCGTAAGGTCCTTGACGGATTTTACATACACCCTTCGACAAGACATGTTGATAAACTCTGTGATGAATTACATTGTGAAAAAAGCAGAATTTATTCTATTAAAGATAAAGCGCTTTATAAGTTCACTCTTGCTATGTATGGTGTAATTGACTTGTAAAGCACAAACCCAGTTGTCGCCAAATAAAGCAGAATTTACATATAACAAGACAAAATATAACAAAACTGCGGAAAAATTGCGGAACATTTGCCCGTTTTCCGATGATATAATGATAAGGGTTGGTTTTGTAAACCCTGTTTAAGAGCGTAGCTTTCGGCTATGCTCTTTGATTTTGCACCGGGGAAGTTGTATCGGTGAGGTGGGAATGGTGGGATTCAAAAAAGGAAGTGAGCAATATTGAGTGAAAAGAAACTGACCGATAAACAAAGAAAATGGATTCTTTATTATAAGCAGGGCAAGTCTGCAACCGAGGCGGTTATTCTTGCGGGTTATAAAGTCAAGAACAACCACGTTGCCGAAAATATAGGCTCTGAGAACCTGGAAAAACTTGGGGAGCATATAAAAGACCGCGAGGACTTGCTTGATTCGTCTGATATTGCCACAATGCAGGATATTAACCGCTTTTGGACTAAAATTATGAATAATCCAAAGGAAGAAACAAAGGACCGCTTAAAAGCATCTGAGTTAAGAGCAAGGGCGGCAGGTGGATTTATAGACCACAAAACTGTTGATGTTAAAGGCGGTTCGGTTGTATTTATATCGGGAGATGAGGATATTGCCGAATAGCGTTTATTTACCGGATGTTATAGGAAAAGGTTATGGCGCATTTTGGCGGGATGAGAAACGATATCGAGTCTTAAAAGGTGGTAAGGGTTCAAAGAAATCCACTACTGCAGCGCTTAATTTTATATATCGTCTGATGAAATATCCTGAAAGCAATCTGCTTGTTGTCAGGGCGGTTATGAACACGCACCGCGATTCAACCTTTGCCCAGCTTAAATGGGCGCAGGAAAGACTAAGGGTTTCACATCTTTGGCAGTGTAACGTTTCGCCTATGGAAATGACATACATACCAACAGGGCAGAAGATATTGTTCAGAGGCTTTGATGATGTTTTAAAGCTTGCATCAACCACAGTTCCAAAAGGTTATCTTTGTTGGGTTTGGATAGAGGAAGCATTTGAAATAGCGTCAGAAGCCGATTTTGATAAATTGGACCTTTCTGTTCCGCGAGGAAACATACCGGACACGCTTTTTAAGCAGACAACATTGACCTTCAACCCTTGGAGTGCAGAACATTGGCTTAAAAAAAGGTTTTTTGACAATCAAAATACCGAGGTTTCAACATATTCGACCAATTATCTTTGCAATGAGTTTCTTGATGATACCGACCGCGCCGTTTTTATCAGAATGAAAGAGGAAAACCCTCGAAAATATTCTGTTGCAGGACTCGGGGAGTGGGGAATTGCGGAAGGGCTTGTATATGAAAATTGGGAAGTTATGCCGTTCGAGGTTGACTTGCTCGGAAAAGAGGACCACACAGAATGGCAATATAAGCACTTCTTCGGTCTTGATTACGGATACACCAACGACCCCACCGCTTTTATTGCTTTTGCGATTAACCCTATCACAAAGCAAATGTTTATATATGACGAGCATTATGAAAAGAAAATGCTTAATTCTGATATTGCCGAAATGATTCGTTCAAAAGGATACGCCAAAGAGCGTATCAGAGCGGATGCGGCAGAGCCTAAATCTAACGATGACCTTCGAAGGCTCGGAATTGGCCGTATAATGCCGAGTGTTAAAGGCAAAGACAGCATAATTTACGGCATATCAAAAATATCGGAATACAAGATATTTGTTCATCCGCAATGTGTTAACACGATTAAGGAGTTCTCATCGTATCGCTATGAGGTTGATAAATCGGAAAACGGAATAAATAAGCCGGTAGATTTTGATAATCATCTTATGGATGCTATGAGATATGCTTTTTATGACGTTGCGTTCTTTAATCCGCAAGACCCGAAAAGCAAATCTCGGCCGACAGCGGATGATTATTATAACAAATATCACGGCATAAGCGCTGATGATGTGAGTGGAGGTTGGATTTAGAATTGATTAACATTTTAATACTTACGATTGTTTGGCTGACAAGCTGCGGTATTTCCGCGTTTGTCGGCTTTTTTGTTGGCTTTAAGTGTTGGAGTAAATCCACAAATAAAAAGTCAACAGAAGCAAGAAAAAAAGAGGTTACGCCGCAAATAAGCAGAGAGCAGCAAGAGTATCTCAATATGCTCACTTATGACGGAACACCTCAAGAGCCTATTGATGCCGAAAGGCGTTGATATACATTAACCGTTCTCGCCATGAACGGACAAAAGGAGAAAATATATGAAAAACACAGAGATTGGCTTAGACCTTCAGAGCGCCACATCTGATGGAATGAGCGCAGAAGTTCCCGAGGAAAACCAGCCTGCCACCGCGCCACAGGAGCAGACCACCAAAGGAACTGATGAGGCAGAGGGCGGCACCTCTGTCGATGACGGAGCCGAACCGACACCGTTTTTAACGGTTCAGCACAATCACGAAAGCGTTAACCTTAGCGAAGCCGAGGCAACTGATTGGATTCAGGTGGGTATGGCAAGTAAAGCTATGCTCGAAAGTGTCCGCAGAGCCGCAGCACTCAAAGGAATGGATGCAAAAGCGTTCGTTGAGAGCTTTGAGAAGGCACAGGATGACGCTTACCGCGCTGAGCTTATCGCTAAATACGGCGAGGATGATATGGACACCGTCAACAGCCTTATGGAGCTTTACCAATCAAAAAAGGAAGGCACAGTTAAGGCTGCACAGGAAGCTGAAATCGAAAGAGAACGCGAAGCCCAACAGAGTCTTGAGGGTCGGATAGCAGGCGAGTTTATCGAACTGCAGAAGGAATTCCCCGACATTGAGAAATTTGAGGACCTTCCGAAATCGGTTAAGGCTGAAGCAGGTAACGGAAATAATCTTCTCTTCAGTTATCTGAAATATTTACATCAAGAGCAGAAAAAGGTTGAGGCGGCAAATAAGGCTGCCGAAGATGCAAAGAAAGCATCCGCCGGCACCATGGCCGCGGCGGAAGTTACACCGGGCGCAGAAACTGCGTTTATGGAGGGGCTATGGAAATAAAAAAAACAAAAATAAGGAGAAATAAATATGTCACTTAATAATCTTGCTACTGCAACTAAGTTTTCAAGTGAACTCGATAAAATGGTTGCACAGAAATCAGTTACCGGTTTTTTTGCCGATAACGCATTCCGCGCTAAATTTGTTGGCGCAAAAACAGTAATTGTTCCCGATATTGACTTTGTCGGTCTTGCCGATTATGACCGTGATACCGGTTTTGCAAAAGGACAGACAACTGTTGCACAGGAATCTTATACTCTTGCAAAGGACCGCGGCCGTGCATTGCAGATTGACCGCGAGGATATGGATGAAACCGGCGTTGCAAATCTTGCAGGTCAGGTTCTCGGCGAGTTTGTTCGAACAAAGGTTGTTCCCGAGATGGACGCCTATGTTATTTCTAAGCTTGCAGGTGTAGCCACAACACAAAGCCATTCTGTTGCAGGTTGGGAAGGTAACGAGGTCTATTCGAAATTTACTACTGCAGTTAACAACGTTCAGGGCAGAGCAGGTTTCGGTGAGGAGCTTGTTGCTTTCGTTAACCCCGCTTTCTATGCCGCACTTATGAACAGCACCGAAATCACCCGTCAGATTACAGTATCTGATTTTAAGCAGGGCGAGGTTAATCTTAAGGTTAAATCAATTAACGGTGTTGCAATTATTCCGGTTGCCGCTGACAGAATGAAGACTGCTTACACCTTCGATAATGAAGGTTTTAAGGCTGCTGAGGAAGCAAAGGATATCGGCCTGCTCGTTCTTCCTAAAAAGGGCGCAAGTCTTGTTAAGAAGACTGAAACTATGCGCATCTTTATTCCCGAGCAGAACAAGGATGCAGACGCATATCAGTTCAATTATCGTTTGCATTATGATGTTTTTGTTAAGAAGAGCAATCTTGACTTTATCGAAGCAGTAGTATCTGCTTAATCAAATTACTTTCGGGGACGCTTCTATATGGGGGCGTCCCTGAGCACTTCTTTGGAGGATATAAAGAATGGAACTGGTAAGTAAATACGGAAACGAAGTTGTTATCACAGAAGACCCGAGAAAAATCGAAAAACTCTTAAGTTTGGGTTTTAAAGAAAGAAAACCGAGAAAAATCGAAAAACTCCCAAAGAAGAAAGGAGCGACTAAAAAGAATGTCGATAAAACTGGAACCGAAACAGATATTTGATGAATATAAAGCCGGTAATGAATATAAAGCAAGTATCGGCGACAAGGGTATTTTTGAACAATCGAAAATTAACGAGCGTTTTTATGTTGGCGACCAATGGTTCGGTGCCCAGGCGGGCAACAGCCGTCCGCTTGTTCGCCGTAACATCATAAAGCGCATCGGTGAATATAAAATTTCAACTATAGGCTCGGCACCTTTAGCGGTCAATTTTACCGCCGATGGAGTGCCCGATACGGTTGAACTTGAAAAAAGCAAAAAAGAAGTAAATAATCAGTTACTTAAAGGGGAAGACCCGTTCACTGAGGGAACACCCGATGCGGTTGAAACCTCTGTTATTATGTCGGCTATGTCTGAATATTTCGCTTCTTCTTCGGAACGCTTAAAATTCAATGAGCTTTGCGAAGAGGCTTTAAGAGATGCTTTTATTTCAGGCACATCGTTTATTTATACATATTGGGACTCTGATATACTGACCGGACTTTATGCAGATGAAGCCCAAAAAACACAACTTAAAGGCGATGTTGCCTGCGAGGTTATCAATGTTGAGAATGTAAATCTTGGAGACCCGAACAACGATGATATTCAGAGTCAGCCATATATCATTATTTCACAGAGAAAGCCGCTATCTGATGTCAAACGTGAAGCAAAACGTAACAGACAGAAGGCAGAGGAAATAAAAGCGGATGAGGCTAACACATATCTCATTAACGGAGGAGACCGAGGAGAAGCGGAGCCACAAGACTCAAAGCGTGTAACCGTTTTAACAAAGCTTTGGAAGGAATACGACCAAAACGGTCAGACCTTCAAGATATACGGAATCAGAGTTACTGAAAACGCGGTTATACGACCCAAATGGGATTTAAAAATAACTTTATATCCCATAGCAAAATTCTGTTGGGAGAGAAGAAAGTCATCGGCTTACGGTGACAGCGAGGTTACATATCTTATACCGAACCAGATTGCAATAAACCGCGCTTTAACAGCGGCAGTCTGGGCGACTATGAATGCAGGTATGCCAAAGCTCGCAGTTAACACTGATGCTTATGACGGCCCTATAAACAACGACCCAGGTCAAATATTGAGGCTAAATAATATCGGAGAACGATCAGTTGATAATGTTATTAAATATCTGCAGCCTCCCGCATTTGCAGGAGCGTTTGAGGGTCTGGTTAATGATATTGCAGCGAACACGCTTACTGATAGCGGCGCTACCGATGCAGCGCTTGGTAATATTCGCCCCGAAAATGCAACCGCGATTATTCAGACAAGAGAAGCCGCTTTACAGCCTTTACAGGTTACACAGAACCGTTATTATGCATTCGTTGAAGAATGCGCGAGAATCAGAGCTGACTTTTGGCTTAATTTATACGGCGACAGGTCTTTAAAGGTTGTTGACCGAAACGGAACCAGGTATATTCCATTCCATGCAGACCGATATAAGAAACTTGTAATTAACGCTAAAGTAGATGTTGGCGCTTCAACTCTTTGGAGCGAGTCTGTTGTTATTTCTACCTTGGACAGCCTTTTGGTTAATAACCGTATTACATTCCAACAGTATCTTGAAAGGTTGCCGAAGGGACTTATTCCTGATGTTACGGGACTGATTGAAGACCAAAAGCAGATTGCACAGGCTACAGACGACCAAAACGCTATGATGCAAAAGTTTGCGGAACAGTATCCCGAACAGTATGCCAAGTTTATGGAACTGCCGCCCGAAGAACAGCAGGCAATGCTTCAGCAGATGAATTTTAACGGGGAGGCGAGTATATGACCGTTAAAGAAATGATTACAAAAGCTTTAAATTTGCTCGGATATAACGATTCTACCGGAAATTCAACGGATTCAAGGTTTCAGGCAGTGGGAAAAAATGCCGTCGATTTTGTTTTGGCAGACTTAATACATTGCCTTGGCCGAGATGATTACGGAGATTTAAAAAGCCTCTCAGACGAAATATCAATGCCTGAGAGGGTGCTTTATGATGTTATGCCTTACGGCGTTGCCGCTTTTATTTCCGAGTCTATCGGTGATGGAGAGAAGCAACAGTATTTTTCTTCGATGTATAACGCCAAAAGGAAGACAGTAGTTTATCAAGACAGTGTGCAGGATGTTATTCCTGCGCCGTAAAGGAGTAAACAAATGATACCTTTTATCAGAAATTCACCTATACACACTTTGAATATTCCCGAAATGTCGGGAGGAGTTAATTTACGGGATAGTTTGACGCTTGTGAATGATAACCAGCTTACCGAATGTAAAAATATGTGGTTTAAGGACGGAATGCTTAAGACAAGACCGAAAATTGTTTCGGAGGTTTCAAATGATAATTTTTTGGAAATCGACATCGGAAAGGATTGGTTCGGTTGCGGTGTAAGCATTACAAATTATCCTAAAAATGCCACAATTGTTGATGGAAGAAAATATTTTTTGCAAATAATAAAAAGCGAAAAAAGCAGTTACTGGGGTAGTATAGGATATACAACCTTATATTTCAGATATATTTCGATTCAGGATGATACAAAAATTATAGATATCGGCAATATAGAAACAGGTGGACATTTAATTTCTGATGATTTGTTAACTTTTCAGCACAATGGAGATATATATTGCTTTATAGATGTTGGTAATCAATTGGAAATTATAAAAATTGAACGTGTGGGCGAAGGCTTATATTCAGAGCCGAAGTATTTAACTCCGGAGGATATTTATGCACCACTTGTTGCTATCAACTGCTTGCCGAGTAATGAAAACGCATTCACAGGAACCCTTATCAATGGATATAACTTAATAGGCTTTTATTTCAATGTTGAATACTCAACGGTTAACCCCGATGTTGTTGACCCTTGGGGAGACGGAACACTTCATCGAATGTCATATATTTCTCCCGCGTATTCGATTATTGCGGAAAAAGATTACCCACTATACAAAGGGTTAACGGTCACGGCAAAGCTTACAGATGAGAATGGAAATATTTCAACTCATAAAGTGGTGTTGGGTGAAAATGGATTTGGTAGAGAGAGTTTAGACGCAGGTCATCCTGATGAATTGATAATGGAAGCTTCCCCGGTCGATATTGTGTTTTTTATTGACGATGAAACAGGGTTGAATGAAGCAAAGGTTCGAGAGGGAGATGTTCAAATAAGAAACAATCTCAAAATAACGTTCCCAACTCCCAAACCTTACGGAAGCGATAAAGTTTATAAAATGACAAAAGCAGAATGGTTTGGTGGGGCGGCACAGGGTTTATATGGCGGCTCAAGGCTTTTTCTTACAGGTAATACAAGCGGGGAGGAAAAAGCACTCGTTGTTTGGTCCGACCTTAATGAACCGCTTTATTTTTCCGAAAACAACTATGCTTATGTTGGAGATAAATCTCAGGCAGTAACGGGATTTGGAAAGCAGTCTGATTCCCTTGTTATATTCAAAGAAAAAGAAATATATCAAACTAAATATGTCGCAAGTGAAGCACCGACAGCAGAAGAGGTAATAAATCAAAGTGTTATTGATTTATCAACACTTTCTGCATATTTCCCGTTTACACAAATTAACGGGGTTATCGGATGTGATTGTCCTAACACTATTCAATTATGCAGAAACCGTCTTGTATGGACCAACTCAGACGGCAAGGTTTATTCCCTTGTTTCTCAAAACCAATATAATGAGAGGTCAGTGTTTGCAATCTCTGAAATGATAGAAAGGTCGTTGAAAAATGAAAGCGACCTTAAATCA
>CASFLA010000058.1 GCA_949295415.1 uncultured Oscillospiraceae bacterium | reverse complement strand
GCCTGTAATTCTACCGATAAGATCGTATGAATAGGTAGTATTATATCCTGCAGCCAAATCGTTAATTTCGGCAATGTTATTATGCTTATCGTAAACATAATTCCTTATAACCGTGTTATTAACACTCTCTGAAGTAAGTCGTTGCAGTTCGTCATAACTATATGATTTACTGACACCGTTGCCGTAGGTGAATTGTGAAACAAGCGACGGGTCATTAACAAAATACTCGGTACTGCTAAGTAAAGAATTGCCAACCGAAATATTGGTATTTCTACCAAACTGGTCATAGCCGAAGTTATATTGTGTACCGCTTGGCGAGGTTATTTTTTTAAGTGTGCCGTCGGTATTATAGAGATAATTAACAGTCTTGCCCGATGATACAACAGACTCCAAGCGGTCATTATTTTGGTTAAATGAATATTCGGTTGTTGTACCGTTCGCATCGGTAACAGAAGTCTGCAGACCGCGTTTATAATCGTAGCCATAGGTGGTTGTATTTCCTCTAGAGTCGGTAATAGTATGCGGGAAATTTCCGTTATCCTGATAGGTGGCGGTAGAATTAATAGTTTTTGAAAACTTTTCGGGAATAAAGATAAATGCCGAATCGGTTGACTTTGCGCTAAGTATATATGCTTTATTTGGATTACTGCTACCTTCTACCGAAGTCAATGCCAATGTTTCATCATATTTGGGAACAATAACAAAACCTTGTTTACTGCTATTATACTCAAATTTGAACAGTTTACGGTCGGTAACTGTAGAGTTACCAAGTACCAAATAAACGTTACCGTCTGAGTGGGTTGATGTGCTGACCTCTATAAGTTTTTCGGTATTGCTTATAGGTGCCAAGGTATAATAATCAGTGCTGCCGTATTTTTTCACCAAATATCTTTGGCTTTCACCAAGACTCATATAGTTTTGAGCAATGGTTGTTGAGGGGTTGGATATTGTATTATTGCAGTCAATATACTTACCGCTTTTATGTCCCTTAAATTGATATATGCCCCCATCTTCAAGACTATTAACAGTATTGTTTTCAATCGGCTCGAAATACCACTCTTGGTCGGCGTTATTCAAATTCTGCATACTAATAATAGTTACGTTATTATACAAACTTGAATAATTGACAGTAAGAACTTTTTTATCTGGAGAAGTCTTTGGATAAAGATTATATGTATAATCACTTTGAGGCACAATAGTCCACTTTTGTTTATCTGCATTTACATTCGTTGAAATAGCGACATTGGTAGGGTTTACATTTAAACCATTTGTAACCTCTAAGACCATATTAGTTGCATGTTGAGGATACAAGTAAAACATACCATCAGTTAATTTTTCAATTTTCCAACGTTGATTTGCATTACCTGTAAACTCGGAAACTATTACATTAGCATCATTTGCAGTTGAAGCGTTTTCTACCGTTAAATACTTTCCTGCAGATTTTAAACGAATATAATAAGTCTTGCCCGATTCAATCGATGATGAATAATTATTTGAACTAAGAATTGTATCAGTCGGATTGCCAAAGTTATCGTAAGTAAAGTTATATTGCAATCCCTCACTGTTTTTTGATGATACAACTAGATTTTTAGTATCATATGAATACTCATAACCGCTACCGATAGGACTAATCATCCTGGAAAGATTGTTATTGGTATAGTTATAGCTTGAATTCTGATTTGTATAATCCTCAGTAGAAATCACATTACCGTTAGAATCATATGTATAACTCTGCATTGTGTCGCGATAGAGGAATAGATTATCAAAGTAAGCGGAGTTACAGTTATGATTATATCCAAAATATAGGTCTATTCGATTATATGACTTTTTAAGAGGTACAGTTTTTTGAGAGAACTGCCAATCGTTAATATAAATATTGAAAGGATTGCTCACCCATTCTTCCGTACCATCAGTATAAAATATTCTGATTGACATTTCAAAGCAAGATACATAGCCTGTTGTCCAATGTTGCGGTAAGGAATCAGCTTTCGCCCAACCGCCGAAGGAGTATACATCACCCGCTTTACCCGATACTGATACGGTCTGATAGATACTTGCGTTGAGGTGATTGTTTCCTATGATCTGCATTGAATAATTTTGACTGCCCAAAAGCGGAAATGTGCTTGTGGTTCCACCTACTGACAAACCTCTGTCACTTATATAATCATACGGAAAACTACCGTTACCATCATTTTTCTCAAAACTTGAGTTACTTATGAGATTTATTGGATTAGCAGTTTTACCCTCCTCAAACTGAACACTGTCAACATATACTGAGCCCTTTGCATTAAACAATCCTACGCCGATTCGGTCTATTGTTTCACCTTCACCAAGAGTGATGGTGGCAGTGATTTTTTCAAAACCATTGTCTACAGAGGTATCAGTTGTGCCTGTTTTAAAATTACATGCCCTTGCGTTAGAACTTGTAACTATTTCAACACCGGCTCCATATACACCTTCTACATCTACTAGCTTTATATATGCAGACAGGGTATAAGTTTTGCCTGCGACACTATTTGGAAATTGGTGAATAGAAGAAAATCCTAATTCATCGCTTGTAAGAAGTATACTGTTTGTAGAAATCAGACTATGTCCAGTAACAACACTTCTTGTAGCTCTAGAACCTACTATATAGTGCACCCAACTTGCATTTCCATTTGAAAAAGTAGGATTAACAATTAAATTGTTTACATAAGTTGAACCGTTTGATTCAGTTGATATCTTATTATTTTTAAAAACACTATTACTTGCAGTACTTTTTTCGGTGTAACTTTGAGAATATACGTTTTGATTTTTATCATATACGCAAATTACTCTACCATAACTGTCAAACTGATATGTGTATTTATTCTTTACTTCGCCATTAGGCTTCTTATCTGTAACAACTGTTTGTCTGTTGTCATATTCAAATACATAATTATCTAATATGGCACCTTGGTTACCAATAGTTTTTGCAGAAGAAACTCGTCCGTTTAAATAGGTATACGATAACTTTTGACCGCCAGTAGTAGTGACATCATTTAATTTATTAGTGCTATATGTAAAAGTAACATAAGAATTATCCGGATACGTTATTTTTGTTAAATTCCCGCTTGTATCAATTGTAAAGTTAGTTGTTCTGCCTGTATTATCTGTAACTGATACAAGTTTACCGTTAGAATAATTAAGAGTAATGTTACAACCGGAAGATGTTGTAACCGAGCTAAGATAACCGTCTGAACTGCTTGTTGAAGTATAATTAAGATTGATAACATTGCTGTTAGTATCTGTAATTTTACGTAAATACCCCTTGGTATCAAAAAGATAAACATTATTATCTTTATCGGTAAGTTTATGCGGCAAATTAGGGTCAACACTGATATTATTTGTATATGTTAGTCCTAAGCCATCTTCATCTTTTATAGAATTATCCTCGGTTTGAATGAAAAAATGCTCTGTACCGTCACCGTCAGTATAAACATATTTTACGGCAGAATTGCTCTCAATAGTTTTTGGTTTTAAGGTTTGTACTAGGTTAAGACCCCAACCACTACCGTATCTACCGACACCATTCAAGGATAAATTACTGTTATAAACATGAGAAAGAGTTACGCCATTAATAAGGCTTGAAAAACTCACGTCATTATGTGTATAAACTAAGTTGCCATTATAATTGTTTACACTACCAGTGCCATATTGACCTAAATCTTTAGTAAAATAACTCCAATAATTTTCTAAGCCTGTTGTATTGCGATAGGTTATTTCAACAAACTTCGAAACTGCAGAAAAATATAAACTATCTTTTGAATGATAAAACACCTGCTTGTTTGATGTAAGCGTTTCATTTTCATCGTGAAGTTTAAGCATAATACCATGATTGGTTCTAGGATCACGATGCCAATTGCCTACAAGTGTAGTTAGATTATATCTATCATATGTATAAACATTATTGTTTGTGTCAGTAAAAGAAACACCAGATGTTTTTACAAACGTGTAATCAGTAATTATCGAAGAGTGTGACGGCTGATTATCCCAAAAAGTACCAAACTCAGTAAAATTATTTGTCAGTGCATGAACATCTATTTGTGTCCCATCTACAGTGCTGTTATTATCATAGTGAGTAAGATATAAACTAGCATCAACAATACTATCATTGTCGCTGATTTCGGACGGCAAATCAAACTTAACAAAGCCTCTTGTTATTAAACCTGAAGTGCGTTTTCCAACATTTATAACATCATAACCGCCACGTTCGTTGGCAGTATTCTGGTTGGTATATACAAACGTATCAATTACATCTTCTTTACCAACAGGTTTCACAAAAGATGGGTCAATTTTAACAGGATACACACG
This sequence comes from uncultured Oscillospiraceae bacterium, assembly GCA_949295415.1. Lineage (GTDB taxonomy): Bacteria > Bacillota > Clostridia > Oscillospirales > Acutalibacteraceae > UMGS172. Next base: position 4,114 of record CASFLA010000058.1, on the reverse strand, counting down.
TTGTTTATTAGAAAGCCATCCATAATCAGGTGTGTAAGTTAAAGTATATCCAGTTGAGTTTTTTACAAGTGTAGTTGTGATATCATTGCTATATTCATTAGCCGCATCAACCATATACGGACTTGCCATTGTACATATTTCTTTGGTATTGTTATCATAGAAACTAATAGAATTATCATAATTTTTGACTACTGAGACTGCAGAAGTGAGTATTTCAAAAGTGTAAGACTGTTTCTTCTTTTTACCGAGAACAATAGTCTCTTTTAACATATTTCCTGTAACATCATACTCAATATCTATGTCAGCCTTAACTGATTTATATATAGCACGGCTGTTATTGTTTTTAACTATAGTTTTATCTTCTTTTAGAGATGTTATTTCTAATTTTTCTTGTACCTTTTCAACAGATTTATTAAGTGCTCCAACAAGTCTAAATTTAACATAACCATTTTCATTTGAAAATTCTATAAAATCCTGACTGTTTTGAGGGAATTTCGCTTTAAATGAGTTTGCAGTATTTTGATGATATGTTTTACCATCCACAACAATTTCAACAAGTGTATTATTTATATCAAGATATTTTCCATCTTTTTTGTAATGGACATCTTCAGGGTAAACACAAGCTTTTATCGTGCCATCACTCATTGCAAAATATTTCGTATTAACATCGCGCTTTTCTGTGATTTCATATAATATTTCTGCCTCTGATTCCGACTGAATAATATCACCGTAATCAGAATTTCGGAAATAATTTGTGTTAGGTGATGTTTCTGCCGAAACATTTAAGGGAATAATAGAAATTATTAATGCTAATGAGAGGACACGTACGAGTAATTTTTTGAACATTTGACCACTTTCCTTTCAAAACAAAAGGGTCTCATAGCCGAAGCCACGCGCCAAAACATAACCTCGGTTTAGAATCTCACCGTATTATACACGTTAAATTATACCATATATCAAATAAAATAGCAATTATTCAATTTGATTTTCTTTTAAGGCCGCCATCACTTGCAACAAACAAGGTGATACCTAAACAGATAAGAAAAGCACCTGTTGATGTTGAGACCTTATATAAAAGCGCGCGATAGCCTGTCCGAACAGTAATTAATATTAAAATCAGCATGACAATACACTTAAACAGCTTCATGTTAAATCCTCCTTTTATGTACTTAAAAAGCCTTATTTCAAGCGGTTTTGTCAGCTGCTCCGCCGTTGTCATTCCACTTTGTTTGCTGTGCTTCACCGTTAAGGATAGAATGAGGAATCTCCGAAAGTCCGGCAATCAGTTTATCCCGCAATACTGTTATTTTTTGCGTTTTCATCTAAACGGCTGCAGGACTCTGCAAGAACCGCCGCCGTTCGGGAAATATCTTTGATATAGCTCATGGTCGGGATTGTCGGGCAAGGACGGATGATTGACCTTTTCAACCTGCGGATGACTCTTTAAGAATTCAACCACCTTTTTGGTGTTCTCTGCGTGACGCTCCAAGCGAAGCGACAGGGTTTCAATACCCTGCAAAAGCAGGAACGCCGCAAAGGGAAAAATGGTTGCGCCGGTATCACGCAGAAGGATCGCACGGATGTAGGTGACAAATGCTGCGGGACCTACCGCCTTAACAAAGGATACACCGTGATAGCTGGGATTTGGATCAGCGATAGCGGGATAATTACCGCTTGCTGACCAATCAAATTTACCGGAATCAACAATGATGCCGCCAAGCGTTGTACCGTGACCGCCGAGGAATTTAGTAGCAGAATGAACTACGATATCTGCTCTGTGCTCTATGGGACGGATAAGATATGGAGTACCGAAGGTGTTATCTACAACAAGCGGTAAACCGTGCTTGTGAGCAAGTTCTGCCAAAGCATCAATATCGGGAATATCGCTGTTGGGATTGCCGAGTGTTTCAACATAGATCGCACGGGTGTTATCCTGAATAGCCGCTTCAACTTCTGCAAGATCATGAATATTCACAAAGCTTGCGGTAATACCGAAGTTGGGGAGCGTGTGTGCCAGCAGGTTATAGCTGCCGCCGTAGATGGTCTTCTGAGCCACAAAGTGACCGCCATTCTGACCGAGAGCTTCAAGCGTGTATGTAATTGCCGCAGCACCGGAAGCAAGTGCCAATGCTGCAACGCCTCCTTCAAGGGCTGCCACACGCTGCTCTAAAACATCCTGTGTGGAGTTGGTAAGTCTGCCGTAGATGTTACCGGCTTTTGCAAGACCAAAGCGGGCCGCAGCATGAGCGGAATTCTTAAATACATAAGAGGTAGTTGCATAGATCGGTACCGCACGGGCATCGGTAGCAGGATCGGGATTTTCCTGACCTGCGTGTAATTGTAAAGTTTCAAATTTATAGTTAGACATAATTCTGATTTCCTTTCGTTTTCGAATATTTTATGTATGTTTATAACCGATACATCGACACATTCGTCCGAAACGAAAATTGGCTCTTAAAAGCGTTTCAAAATAATTTCCCATGAGATTTCTTACCTGCCTTACAAAAAATAAAAACCGGAAGACTCCGATAAAGTCTTCCGGGCGTAAGCGATTGCTATTCCGCCAAAATTAGGCGGCACAAGGGTTTACTCTTTGAGTGGAGAGTACATCGGAAAGATAAGCGCAACAAGTCATGCACATGAGCTGGGTCCACATGCACATCTCCATCATAATAGTAGTGGTGATAGTGTTTTGCTTTTTCATAACCGCGTTCTCCTTTCTTGTAAATTACCTACCATTTAGGTTGGTATAAATATAACATACATTACCTACCTTCTCAAGAGGTAAATGAAAAAATTTCTAAATTTTTTACAAACTTTGACTTTCGCAAATGCGATAAAACCGAGCGCCAAATTGGAAATGATTCCGAATCCCTCTATCTGCGTGGAGGTGATACCGATTCCCTGTGTTCCAAGCGATCCGAGAACGAAATGACCGATTAAAATACCAGATATCAAATATGCGGTAACTGCGGGTAGCTGTAACTTTTTTGCAAGTCTTGAGAGAAGCAGACCTGCAAGTAAACCTATCGATAAGCCGAGAATAACGCTTGCGGTTTGCGTCATAAAATATAACCTTCTTCAAAATCACAAAAGAAGAGCTGCTTCACGGGTTGTGAAGCAGCTCGGGAAATTCAATTATTCAATTTCAAGTCGTCTTCCTTCCGGTAAGGTAACTTGTTTCTTCGGGAGTGTCAATTTCAAAACACCATTTTCGTACTTTGCTTTGATTTGATCGGCATCAACACCGGAGATATCAAAGCTGCGGCTGTAAGAACCATAGGAGCGTTCCACACGAATGATCTTTTCTTTTTTGTCTTTTTCTTCAATCTTGGAATGACGTTCAGCGCTAACGGTAAGAGTATCACCGCTGATATCGAGTTGAATATCTTTCTTTTCAAAGCCGGGAAGATCGGCTTCCAACAGGTAGTGGTCTCCTTCATCAGTTACATCCGTTTTGAATTCTGCAAGATCACCCGAACTGAAGAAAGAACCAAACGGGTTACCAAAAAAGTTCCTTTCAACTTCTTCCAGTTCACGGAAGGGGTTATAAGCGTTTACATGATGATTATTGTTTCTACGAGTAAGTTCGAACATAATTATACCTCCAAATGTTCTGATAGTATTATTATGTCGGCCTATTGAGTTTTCATCCGACAAGGTCGGCATTAGTCGGACATTCAGCACAACCCATCGGTAACCATCTCTTTTCTTTTAATATTTGTCTTTTTTCTTTCGACAACTAAAGTATAATACTTGAAATCGCATATTGTGTTACTATTTTTTTAAGAAATTGTTAAATATTAGCACTCTCGGTATTCGAGTACTAATATTTTGCCTCTTTCGATTGTCGCTGAATAGCATCCTTCTAAGAGCAGGTCTGAATAAAACAGACTATTTCAAAATAGCAATAGCTTCGCTGATAGTCTTTTCAAACGCCTCTCTGCCATATACATCTACCTGCGCCTTATTTTTTTCACCGTGGGTAAGACAACCGGCGCCGCCGATACATCCGCCGATGCACGCCATACCTTCAATGAAGTTGGCATCAAGCACATTTTTTTGCTTTTTCAAAAGTGCCATTCTGCACTCTTCTATACCGTCGCAGGGAATA
>CASFLA010000057.1 GCA_949295415.1 uncultured Oscillospiraceae bacterium | reverse complement strand
TGTTTCATACTTGACTCCTCCTTCGTCTTTTTGTTGTGGTTGGCAAACCCACTTCTATTTTAGACGAAGGAGGATATTTTTTCTACTCATAGCTAAAGCTTTTGGGAACTACCGCCACTGCCGGTAGTTTTCGTTACACAAAAAAATCGCCCGAAGGATTTCTCCCACGGGCAAAGTTAGTTTGTTATTCCGTTGTTATTTATAAATCACACAAAATGTCTATGTTGAAAATCGTGATATACTCAAACTACACTGTGTATGTATTGATTCAATTCCGAAAATCCGCCATTCGGGTAAACAGAAATATCTATATTGTCCTTATTGATCAAACAATCGGTAAGGAGAAAAACGTTCATACCGAGTTGCTCAGCCACCATATCATCCGCAACATCATTTCCGACCATCAGGCACTCTTCCGGCGGGACAGACAACCTTGAAAGGATATCCTGATAGTAAGCAGGATTGGGTTTGCTGTGACTTGAATTTTCATATGTGGTATACAATTCAAAATCCTCCGGATCAAGTCCGGCCCAGCGAATTCGTTTTTCCGTTGCAATAGCAGGGAATATAGGGTTCGTAGCCAATACAACACGCTTACCCATAGTTTTGAGTTCTAAAATCAGGGCTGCAGCATCCGGGTTAAAACCGCACACAGACTGAACACCATCAAAATTCTCACGATAAAAAGCATCGAAAAGCGGAAGATCCTTTCTTGCCTTTTTGCCGTATTGGGATGCGAAATAATCCCAAAAGACTTCCTCGTTGGTGTGTCGGCCATCGTTTTTTATCATTTTCATGGTGCCGTGCCAGATTGCATCGATCAGTTCCTTTGGTTCGTAACCGTATGGTGCCAGCTTTGCAGCAATGCCCTTAAAATATGTTTTTACGAATACATCCTGATCCATTGGAAGCAATGTTCCGTCCAAATCAAACAAAACTGTTGTTATACTCATTTCATCAGGATTCCTTTCTCTTTTATTTTTTGAAAAATGCCACCGCAACAGCACCGGGACCTGCGTGTGTGCCGATTACACTGCCAATAGAGGTATAACGCATTTCATCTACATTACCATTCCAGATGTGTTTACTGTCCTCAATATATTTAAGGAGCATAGCATCCGACAATCCTGTATAGCCGAGAAGCAAAGGCATTGTAAAATCGACGCCACCCGCTTTTTCAATCTCCTGCACAAGAAGATTATTTCCCATTTTGGAGCCTCTGGCCTTTCCAAGCATATTGATTTCGCCATCGATTACCGAAAGCACAGGTTTGATATTCAGCATTCCGCCGACAAAGGCAACGGTACCGGAAACACGACCACCCTTTTTGAGATATTCAAGTGTATCCACCAAAGCAACAAGGACAATCCGTTTCTTTGCATCTTCCAGCTTTTCGGCAATCTCTTTTGCTTCAAAGCCTTCGTTAAGAAGTCTCAGAGCATATTCTACGAGAATACCACCGCCGATAGCAACGGAGCCACTGTCAACGATATAGATATTCTCATAATCCTGTGCGGCAATGGTCGCACTTTGATAGGTGCCGGACAGCTTAGAGGTCAGCGTGATAACAACAGCCGCTTCGCCTGCCTCACGAGCCTTCTCATATTCTGTCTCAAAGGCTGCGGGTGCTGCCTGACTGGTGGAAGGATGTACGTCGGTTTCAATCAGCTTCTCATAAAATGCTTTGTGGTCAATTGTTACTCCGTCCACATATTCCTCCTGCCCGAAATGCACCGTCAGAGGTACGATATGCACCTGTTCTTTGATAGCAGGTAATAAATCAGAGGTGGAATCTACAATAATTCTTGTTTTCATACAAATTATTCCCCCTTTTCAAACATATTCTTTAAGATACTATCAAGCACTGGACAGCATTTTCTTATCGAAATTGGGTTCCCCGCAAAACAGATAAAACAATGGACGGATGTTGCAGTTGCTACTATTACATTATTCGCTTTATCTTTCATTGTATAGGAAAGGGATAATCTAACACCTGTATATCCACTTACGAACACCTCAATCTCTATCTCATCGCTATAAGTGGTTGTATGTTTATAATCACAGGTTATTGAAACAACCGGAGAAGTAATGCCTTCTTTTTCCAATCTTGTCATCGGATAACCAATCTCTGACAAGAAATTCATTCTGGCTTCCTCCATAAAGCGAATATAATTTGAATGATGGGTTATTCCCATTTTGTCGGTCTCGTAGTAGTTGACCTTATGCGTGTATTTGCTCATAACATTTACTTTTCTTCATTCATCAACTCACCCAAGGTCATTTCGCCCCAACTGTAGTTTGTCAGGTAACTTCCTTTGAAAAGTTGTGAATATTCCTCCTTACCGGAAAGATAATTGTAAAAATCACAGTCAACCTTATAAGGCCAAGACCGTAAATATACTTAGTCGTAATACCGTTAGTAGTCTTACAGAGCAACTGACTTAACTTACAGTTTGTGTTATAGGTATAGGTAGTATCGGCATCAGCACTAAGGTTTCTGATTCGCACATCTTCCGCATTATAAGTATATGTGTGACCGCCTGCTGAAATCAATCTGTTACCGCTGTCAAACTCACAGTTAATATAACCGTTAGACAGCATATTGCCGTCCATATCGTAAGATATATTCGTATTATACCATACTTTTTACGGTATTGAAATAAGTTTTTGCTCAAAGTTGCATATTTTTATGTTAAAAATAGCGTTTTAGCGCTCAAACTTGTATATTTTTATGTTTCAAAGGCGTTTTTCAGTCAAACTCACCCATTTGGCATAAAAAAAGGCCGTTTTCGACTAAAAAGCGACTTAAAAATGAAAAAAACGCCCAAAAAACTGGACGTTTTTTCTTCTGGAGGCGCCACCCAGATTTGAACTGGGGGTGAAGGCTTTGCAGGCCTCTGCCTTACCACTTGGCCATGGCGCCATATTCAGTTAAAAAAGGACGCTTAAAGCGTTTTTAAGCGTCCTTTAAGTTGGAGCGGATTACGAGGCTCGAACTCGCTACCTCCACCTTGGCAAGGTGGCGCTCTACCAGATGAGCTAAATCCGCAAATGGTGCCTCCGATCGGAATCGAACCAATGACACGGGGATTTTCAGTCCCCTGCTCTACCTACTGAGCTACAGAGGCGTTGGTGGCGACCTGGATGGGGCTCGAACCCACGACCTCTAGCGTGACAGGCTAGCGTTCTAACCAGCTGAACTACCAGGCCACCTAATTGGTGGGAACAATAGGGCTCGAACCTATGACCCTCTGCTTGTAAGGCAGATGCTCTCCCAGCTGAGCTATGCTCCCACTTAGTGTGCTGGCACCGAATTACCGGCGACGAATGTTATCTTAACACAACTAGTTCTATTTGTCAACACTTATTTTAATTTTTCCTTCTAAAATTTTTGTTAAATTTTCAGGAGTAAATGTATAGACTTTATTACAGAAGTGGCATTTTATTTCTATATCCTCTTTTGCCTCTGCCATTTCCTTTAAATCATCATTTCCAATTGAATAAAGCGCCCTTTCGGTTCTTTCCCTACTGCATTTACATTTATATTCGGTTTTCTCCTCATATAAAACCTCATACTCGAAATTTTTGAGTGCTAAATCCATAATGTCCTTAGGAGTTTTCCCGTCTGCCAACATTTTAGTAACAGGCTCTAACTCATTTATTGCGCTCTCAAGGCGGTCAATTTCGCTATCAGTATATCCCGGCAGCATCTGAATAATAAATCCGCCCGCCGCTTTAACAGTTAAATCAGGGTTGACAAGCACGCCCAAAGCGCAAACAGTCGGAGTCTGCTCACTAACGGCATAATAAGAGGTTATATCCTCAGCAATCTCGCCGGTTACAAGCGGAACCTGACCAACATAAGGCTCCTTCATTCCAAGGTCCTTTATAACATATAAAACACCATTTCCGACCGCACCGCCGACATCGAGCTTGCCCTTATTATTAAGCGGCATTTCAACCACAGAGTTCTGCGCATAGCCTCTGACATTACCTATATAATCCGAAACGGCAACAATATTACCCGCAGGGCCATCACCCGAAACTCGCAAGGTCAGCGAACATTTTTCATTTTTGAGCATATTGCCCATCATAGATGCCGCAGTGAGCAAGCGGCCGAGCGCGGCGGTTACAACTGCCGAGGTATTATGGAACTGCTCAGCTTTTGCAACTATATCAGTTGTATCGGTGCAAACTGCCATAACAGCGCCATCACTTGTTATACATCTAATCAGATTTCCCATTTATATCTTCCTCGTTACATAGATAATTCTCTGCTCTGTTTCTTTTGGCTCATCCTCGCCGGCTTCGCCGAGTCTTGCCAAAACCTCCAGCCCTGCTTTTTTAAGCATTTTAGTGAGCGATTTATCACTATAGGCGCGCTCCGAAAACTGCTCAGAGCAAATAAAATCTTTTTCCGTTGGAGTTTTATTATAAAACTCCAAGGTTATCTCAACAACACCGTTTTTATCGCACAAAGAGTTGTTCCAGATGCAGATAACATCATCAGCCTCAGCCTCATAGGTATTACCCGATAAGACCTCTTTATGCTTATATTCGGTATTAACATCGAATATAAACAGTCTTCCCTCTTCAAGAAAAAGCGAAATTCTTTTAAAGGACTCTAAAAGCTCTTTTTCATCGGTAATATGATTTATGCTATCAAGGCAACAAATTGCGCCATCTACTGTGCCGTATAAATCAAGCGCGGCAGCAGATTGGCAAAGAAGTAACGGCAAATTGCCGTTGATATAAAGCTTTTCCTGAGCTACAGAAAGCATCTCGGGCGACGGGTCAACGCCTATAACATCAATACCTGATTTTAAAAACTGCTCAGAAAAACCGCCTGTTCCACAAGCCATATCAAGCAGCAAAGTGGGCAGACGGTCATACTTTTTAAAAAGGTTTAATAAAACATTTGCCCTTGCGGCATAGTCAACATCCGACTGCAGTTTATCATAAAAGGCTGCAAAATTCGAATAACTCATTTTTTCTCTTCTAATCTTTTAAAAACCAAATCATATCCGTCTTTTCCATAGGAAAGCGAGCGGTTAACGCGGCTGATGGTTGCAGTTGATGCACCTGTTTTATCAACAATATCACTATAAACCTTGCCCTCTTTAAGCATCTTTGCAACAACAACACGCTGAGCTATAGACTGCAGCTCCTTAATGGTGCAAACATCCTCAAAAAAAGCATAACATTCATCAATATTTTCAAGCTGTAAAACCGTGTTGAAGAAGAAATCCATTCCAGCACTACGCAACTTTGACATAAGCCACACTTCCTTAAAATATAATCCTTAAATACTTTAATATTTTAGCACAATAAATCGTGAAAGTCAAGAGCGGAGAGTATGTAAAAACACGCTCTCCGCTCTGAAATTATTATTCTTCTTCCATAAGGTTTCTGAAATCATCGCCGCTGATCTTTTCGTTTTCAAAAAGAATCTGAGCAACCTTATGAACCTTTTGTATATTATCGTTCAAGATACCCTTTGCCTTATCATACTGGCTCATTATAATATCGCGAACCTCGGAATCAATAACCGCCGCCATATTTTCTGAGTAGTTAGGAGTTGAGGAGAAATCTCTGCCTAAGAACACCTCGTTATTACCTGTTCCGAGCTTAACAAGACCAACCTTAGCGCTCATACCGAACTTAGTAACCATATTATGAGCCATTTCGGTTGCACGCTCAATATCGTTTGAAGCGCCTGTGCAAATATCTTCCTGAGTAAGCTCCTCTGCAGCACGTCCGCCCAATAGTGAACAAATATCTTCTTCCATCTTAGTTTTACTGATATGGCCCTTATCATCGTCAGGGAGATACATAGTAAAGCCTGCAGCCATACCGCGAGGAATAATAGAAATCTGATGAACGGGATCCTGAGTTGGCAAGAAGTAAGAAACGACTGCGTGGCCTGCCTCATGGTAAGAGGTAATCATTTTATCCTCAGGCTTAATGACACGGCTCTTTTTCTCTGCGCCCATCATAACCTTAATGGTTGCTTCCTCAATATCCTGCTCAATAATAGCCTTTCTGTTTGCTCTCGCAGCAAGAAGTGCGGCTTCGTTAAGCAGGTTTTCAAGGTCTGCACCTGTAAAGCCTGCGGTTGACTGTGCAATAGTTTTAAGGTTAACATCGGGGCCCAGAGGCTTTCCTCTTGAATGAACCTTCAAAATCTCTTCTCTGCCCTTAATATCGGGATAGTTAACCATTATCTGTCTATCAAAACGGCCGGGACGGAGCAACGCTCTATCAAGAATATCGGGGCGGTTGGTTGCCGCGATAACGATAACACCCTCGTTAACGCCAAAGCCGTCCATCTCAACGAGCAACTGGTTAAGAGTCTGCTCTCGTTCATCATGACCGCCGCCTAAGCCTGCGCCTCTTTGACGGCCAACAGCATCAATTTCATCAATAAAAACAATAGCAGGAGCGTTTTTCTTTGCCTGGTCAAAAAGGTCTCTAACACGCGAAGCACCGACACCGACAAACATCTCAACAAAATCGGAACCCGAAATTGAGAAGAACGGAACGCCCGCCTCACCTGCAACGGCTCTGGCTAAGAGAGTTTTACCTGTTCCCGGAGGGCCTACCAGCAAAACACCTTTAGGTATTCTCGCGCCTAAGTCGTTAAACTTCTTGGGGTCTTTAAGGAACTGAACGAGCTCTGCCATTTCCTCTTTTTCTTCATCGGCACCTGCAACATCGGCAAAGGTGGTCTTGCGCTTTTCATCGTCAGCGCGTTTTATCCTTGCCTTACCGAAGCTCATAGTTTTATCGCCGCCGGGGCCTGCGCCCATTTTGCGCATAATAAATATCATCGCAGCAATAAGCAGAACGAAGGCAATAATTGTTGGCAGCATACTCATAAGCCAAGATGCTTCCGAGCCCGATTCATAGTTATAAACTATTTTATCGGCAGCATTGGGATGTGCATCGTTATACTCTATCAATGCCTCACTGACATCTTTATAAAATATACCTGCATCTGCAACGGTAGTTGTAAGCTTCTTACCGTCTGCTCGCATGGTATAGGTTAATTTTCCGCTATAGAGATTTAGCTTAAACTCGCTTACCTTGCCGGTTCTGACCATCTCAACTATAGAAGAATAATCAACCGTTTCTGCCTCGTTCTTTGTGTAAACGACGCCGGCGATAACCAAAACGAGTATCAACGGTATGCCGACATAAAGCAGAATTTTCTTAAACTTATTCATTACTTGCTCCCTTTCAGAACTTTAGAAATATAGGCAATCTAAAGATTACTCATTACAATAGCATTCCCTTTTTAATACGCCAACATAAGGAAGATTTCTGAATTTTTCATCATAATCCAAACCGTAACCAACAACAAACTCATCGGGAACTCTTGAACCGATATAATCCGCAGTAATATCGGCAATTCTTCTTTCGGGCTTATCAAAGCAGGTGCATATTTTAATGCTTGCAGGCTCTCTTGATTCGAGCATCTGCTTCAAGGTTGATAGTGTTACACCGGAATCGAGAATATCCTCAACAAGAATAACATCGTATCCTTTAATATCGATTCCAAGGTCTTTTATAATGCGAACCTTGCCGCTTGTTCTTGTGCCGCTTCCATAAGAGGAAACTACCATAAAATCAATTTCGCAAGGAATTTCAATAGCTCTCATCAAGTCAGCCATAAAGAGAATCGAACCCTTTAAAACACTGACAAGAAGAAGCTTCTTGCCCTTATAGTCTTCCGAAATTTGTTTGCCGACTTTTTTGACAAGCTCACTTATCTTATTTTCGTCAAACAGAACCTTTTCAATACATGAATCCATCCCTGTCATTTTTTTACACTCCAACCTGTTCAACAATTAAAACTTTTTTTGTTTGTTCAGTAACCGCTGCTTTTTGCGATGCCCCGAATTCATAAAGAAACAAAACACCGCTTTCATCCTCTAAAACCGCAAGATTATCCCTTTTTGGAAGGTCAGTTTTTGATTCGCAAAACAGTTTTTTAAAAGATTTGGTTACCTTTTTATCAAAAAGTTTTATTTTATCCCCATCTTTTCTGGTTCTTAAAACCAGCTTGCCAACTATTGTATCACAATCAATACAAGATTTTAATAACAAATTGTTAAATTTTAGCCTTTTTTCGTATTCTTGTTTTGAAACACAGGATAATTTATATCCAAAAGCCTCAAAAGGAAGCTCATCAACAGGAAATTCCAAGGCTTGCTCTCTTCTTTTATGAGGCTTTGAAACCTTCAGAATACCATTTTTAACAACTGCTTCATAGCCGCCCTGCAGACTTACCGCAAAGCCGTTTGTTTTAACCGATTCGATTACCTGAGTTATATGAAGACTATCTGTTGCAAAAGCAGTTTGCTCCTCAATATATCTCATGATAACCCTTGAGAGAATAGCAGGATGAAGTTCTTTTATCGTCTCAACCAAAATTCCTTGTTCAATTCTTGCCATTTCAAGCGCTTGATTAGCTTCAAGCCTTAGATAATCAGCATCCTGCAGCATATTATCAGCAAAACGGCCAACATTTTTTACAGCGTTAGAATTGATTTCTTTAAAAAGCGGAACAATGTTTTTCCTTATCATATTGCGGGTATATTCCATATCAAGATTAGTTGAATCAGTGCAATATTGGACGTTTCTTTCTTTAAGAAAGCTTTCAACATCACTTCTTTCAGCCATTATCAGCGGCCTTATAATTCTACCGTTCTTTTTAGGTATTCCGCAAGCACCGGCAATTCCTGTTCCTCTTGCGATATTATGTATAACCGTTTCAATTTGGTCGTTCAAAGTATGCGCCGTTGCAATTTTACCAACAGCTACACGCTCTAAAAATGCGTATCTAACCTCTCTTGCGGCAAGCTCAATGCTAAGCTTTTTCTTTTTGGCATAAGCTTTAACATCTGCTTTTTCGCAGAAAAGCGGAATATTCAGTTCTTCGCATATATCGCGGACAAATTGCTCATCGCGGTCGGCCTCCTCGCCTCTTAAGCAGTGATTAAGATGCGCCGCATAGATACTTAAAGAAAGCTCGTTTTTCAGTTCAAGCAGCGCTAAAAGCAATGCCACCGAATCTGCACCGCCTGAAAGCGCAACAGTTACCGATTCACACTTATTTAAAAGGCCGTAGCTAACAATCGCCTTTTTAACCAAATCAACCATTGCCTATCACATCCACCGATGAAAAACGTGTATAAGGGCCATCCCAATACAAATCAACAGTTCCAAGTCCACCATGGCGGTTTTTAGCAACGATACATTCAGCCTTATGCTCATCAATCTGAACATTGGGGTCCTGATTTTCGTTCTGATAATAAATATCGCGATACATAAAGAGAACTATATCTGCATCCTGCTCGATTGAACCCGATTCACGCAAATCGGAAAGCGCAGGTTTATGCGATTTACCCTTTGCCTCGGTTCCACGGCTTAGCTGAGCGCAAACGAGAACGGGGACCTGCAGCTCCTTAGCCATAATCTTAAGATTTCTTGTAATATCCGAAACCTCTTGAACACGATTTTCGGTTCGTTTTGCCGATTGCATAAGTCCAAGGTAGTCAACAATAACGAGGTCAACATTCTTGATTCTTCGAAGCTTTGCCTTCATTTCGGGAACAGTAATACCCGATGTTTCATCGATATAGAAATTAACCTGTGAAAGCTGCTGGCTTGCCTGAGTAAGTCTTGTCCATTCATCAGATGCAAGATTACCTGTTCTTAGCTTGCTGCTCTCAATAAGCGCTTCACTTGAGAGCAAACGCTGAGCCAACTGGTCGCGGCTCATCTCGAGCGAGAAGAAACAAACCGTTTTCTGTGACTGCACTGCAACATTTCTTGCAAGATTTAGCGCAAAAGCTGTTTTACCCATACCGGGACGGGCACCAACAATAATCAAGTCAGAACGGTTAAGACCGGTAATCAGCTTATCAAGGTAAGAAAAGCCGGTTGGGATACCAATATAATCTTTTCTCTTTTCAGGGTCCGAAATATTTGAAAGACGCTCAAAGGTTTCATTCTGAATAACACTGCGCAGCGGCTTTAAATCGGATATATCCCTACCCTGTCTGATTTCGTAAATCTTCTGCTCAGCGGTATCAAGCAGCAGGTTAGCATCAGTAACACCGCCTGAAGCCATATCGATAATGTCTCTCGAGGAGGTTATAAGCGAGCGAACATAATAACGTTCTTTAACAATATCAGCATAGGTTCCGATATTAGCCGAGGAAGGCACACTCTGCGCCAAGGTTGTCAAATATGCTTTACCGCCTGCAGCATCAAATTCGCCAACATCCTTTATTTTTTCAAGAACGGTAATAAAGTCAATAGACTGACTTGCGGCATTCATTGATAACAAAACCTCAAAAATTTTGCGGTTTTGCGGTATGTAAAAATGCTCTGGCTTTAATTTCCCGAGAACAACATTAAGGCTCGGAGGGTCAATTAAAATTGCGCCAAGCACCGACTGCTCAGCTTCGTTTGAAAAAGGCAAAGCAGCCCCTTCAAAGTTGTTTGACTCATGTTTAGCCATTTTATTTCCTCTCATTTAAGCTTCGGTAACATTAACTGTTACTTTAGCGATAATTCCATTATAGATTTTAATTTCTGCAGTATATTCGCCATAGGCTTTTATATCTGCGCAGGAAATCTTCTTCTTATCAATATCAACCTTAAAAGCATTTTTAAGCTCGGCTGCGATTTCCTTAGAGGTTACAGCTCCGAAAAGCTTACCTGCCGCACCTGCTTTAGCGTGTAAGGTTATGGCTTTTCCGTCTATCTTATTCTTAACCTCGGTTGCCGCCTTTTTCTCCTCTGCCAAATGATGAGCCGCTGAAGCCTCTCGATTTTTAAGCTCATTCATAGCAGTCGAGTTTGCCTCAACCGCTAAATTTTTAGGGAACAAAAAGTTTCTTGCATATCCGTCTGATGCGTTTACAAGCTCACCCTTTTTGCCCAAGCCTTTAACATCGGTATTTAAAATAACCTTCATTTATATCAAGCCTTTCTTGAGTTTTTAATTTCTTTTTTATATTGGTCAATAGCATCTTTCAACTTTATAACCGCCTGCTCAAAGCTATCAACCTCAAGCTGACAAGCCGCCATTGTTCTATGACCGCCGCCGCCTAATTTTTCCATAATAAGTTGAACATTCATTCCGCCTAACGACCTTGCTGAAATATTGATTTCGCTGCCGTATCTGCAAATAACGAATGAAGCTAAAACACCGCTTATGCCAAGCAGTTCATCTGCCGTCTGAGCCGAAGCCATTTTTGTGTTGCTATCAACCTTATCGTTGATAGCAATCGCGCAGTCAGTATCATACAATACCGCCGAACTGACAATTTCTGCACGAAGCTTATAAGCATCCATTGAGCCAGAGAACAACTTTTTAACAGTAACGGGGTCTGCACCGCGGTTTCTTAAAAATGCAGAAGCCTCAAAGGTTCTGACGCCGGTATTAAGAACAAAGTTGCGGCTATCAAGCATAATACCCGACAACAAAGCCTCTGCCTCAAGCTGACCCACACTCTTAGGGCACATATACTGAAGCATTTCCGCAACCATTTCACAGGTTGAGGAAACGGCGGTTTCATGATAAAACAGAACCGCATTATCAATATAGTCAACCGCCTTGCGATGATGGTCTATAACAACAACATTATTGCAATGGTCATAAACCGCCTGAGCATCAAGGAAGGACGCTCTATGAACATCGGTTATAATAAGCAGAGTTTGCTCATCGATATAATCGAGAGCCTCATCACCGCTTATAACATTTATATTTGATTCAAGAGTCTCTGCTCTTTTCAGCAACGAGGAAGCCATAGTTTTTTCTTTATCCATAACTATGTAAGCTTCCTTGCCTATATAAGCCGCCGCACTTGCCAATGCAACGCAACAACCAAAGCTATCCAAATCGGCAAAACGGTGGCCCATAAGCAAAACATTACTGCTTGATTTAATAAGATTTTTAAGGTTGTTGGCAATAATACGCGCTCTGACCTTATTATGCTTTTCAATTGCGCCCGATACGCCGCCAAAGAATTTATACTCATTATTTGCCATTTTAACGACAGCCTGGTCGCCACCGCGACCTAAAGCCATTTCCAAAGCCTGATTGGCAAGCTCCTCGCATTGCGAAAGGTTATCGCCGCCAAAGCCAACACCTATAGAAAGAGTTGCCGCGCTATCCTGGAACTTCAATTCCCTGACACTATCGAGAACAGAGAATCCGTCACGGCTAAGGTTATGGTAATTTCTTTCCTCCATAACAATCAAGTATCTGTCTCCGGAAAGCTTTCGGCATACGCCTGAAACCTTGGTAAACCATTTTTCGATTCTGCGCTGAATTTCACCGCGGAAGTAAGCAATTTCACTATCCCTTGCGTTTTTGGTTATTTCATCGATATTATCAACCGCAACAACCGCAACAACCGGTCTTGTTTCCTTATATTCAACCGAAATATTATGAAGCTCAGTTATATCAAAAAGATAGTAAATCTTAAGCTCTGCACCATCAGTCTCAACCAACGAATCAGTAACCGAAAAAACATGTTCCTCGAAGGTTATTTCAGCCGATGAGTTGTTTTTTATATCGTTTAAGAATGCGGTTCCGAAAACCGTTTCCATATCCTTTCCAACCATTGCAGACGCATCGGGCACACCGCTTTCAAAAGCAGGGTTATACCAAACTATTTCGCCCTGCTCGGTTGTTATAACAACAGGGATTTTAAGCTCGTTTAACGCCTTTGATTGTGCCTTTGAGAGCTCTTTTGAAACACCCGCAATTATTTTACCGATATTATTATGCAATGAAAGTAAAGAAGCAATAACAAGTATTGAGCCTATCCCTAATGCTATAAGAGATACTAAAAGCGCATACTTAGGAGCAAAATACACAGTCGCCGCACTAACTGCAAGAAAGACTAACAGAACATAAAATATTCTGCCAATACTCCATACCTTTTTCATCCCTATTTCCCTCCAAAAAGAACGGTTTTATTTTAAACCTCTAATATAACAGGAAGAATCATCGGACTGCGTCCTGTCTGTTCATAAAGGAATTTCGAAAGTCCGTCTCTAACGCGGGCTTTAACGGTATTCCAATCTCTGATATTACTTAAATAGCATTTCTCAATTATATCACAAGCGCATTCTCTTGCCTCGAAGAAAAGCTGTTCCGATTCTTTAACATAAACAAAGCCACGGGAGATAAGTTCAGGGCCTGAAACAACCTCATTTGTTACGGGGTCAACCGCAAAGGCGGCAACAATTATACCGTCCTCAGCGAGATGCTTTCTATCCCTTAAAACAACATTTCCAACATCGCCAACTCCGAAGCCATCAACCAAAACGCTTCCGGCAGGAACTGTTTCAGTAACCTTCATATAGCTATTGCAAAGCTCGATAACATTGCCGATTGATGCTATTAAAATGTTCTTCTCATTAACGCCTACAGCCGATGCCAAGGAAGCATGCTTTGAAAGATGCTTTTGCTCGCCATGAACAGGAATAAAGAACTTGGGCTTTATAAGTTCGAGCATTATTTTAAGCTCTTCCTGACAAGCATGTCCCGAAACATGAACATCATACATTTTTTCATAAACGACCTGCGCGCCTAGTTTTAGCAGTTCGTTTATAACCTTTGTAACCAACTTCTCATTTCCCGGAATGGGTGTTGCCGAGATAATGATGAAATCTCGGCTGCTGATTTCAACTTTTCTATGGTCACCAAACGCCATTCTGCGAAGCGCAGACATAGGTTCACCCTGGCTACCGGTTGTTATAATAACAAGCTGTTCAGGCATATAGCGCTTAATCATATCTATATCAATAAGCACGCCTTCAGGAACATTCAGATATCCAAGCTCACTTGCAACCTGAACAACATTCTGCATACTTCTTCCCGATAAAGCAACCTTTCTACCGCAACGGACCGCCTCATCTATTATCTGCTGAATGCGATGAATATTAGAAGAAAAGGTGGCAACCAATATTCTCTTATTTTCTGCCTTTTTGAAAAGATTCGAGAAAGAATCTCCAACTATTCTTTCGGACTGAGTATATCCCGGGCGCTCTGCGTTAGTAGAGTCGGAAAGCAGAGCTAAAACTCCGTTTTTGCCGAGCTCCGCAAATCTTGCCAGGTCAATAACCTCGCCGTCAATCGGGGTTGTATCAATCTTAAAGTCTCCCGTCTGAACAACAACACCTGCAGGCGTTTCAACAGCAACTGCTATAGCATCGGGAATTGAATGATTTACATGAATAAACTCCAAGCCGAATTTGCCAAGCTTAATTTTATCGCCGGGTTTTATAACGGTCAGCTCTGCCAAATCAAGCAAATGGTGCTCTTTGAGCTTACCCTCAACAAGACCCAATGTTAAAGAGGTTCCATACACAGGCATCTTGCAAACCTTAAAAAGATAAGGGATTGCGCCGATATGGTCCTCATGGCCATGGGTTAAAACAAGACCCTTTATTTTATCGGCATTCTTCTCTATAAAACTAAAATCGGGGATAACAATATCAATTCCCGGCATTTCTTCATCGGGAAAGGACATTCCGCAGTCAATAAGGAACATATCACCGTCATATTCATAAACGGTTATATTTTTTCCTATCTCGCCTAAGCCGCCAAGCGGAATAATATGAAGCGGCTTTACAGGTTTTTTTGTTTTCTTAGCAGCAGTGCTTTTATTAGAAGCTGTTTGCGCTTTGCTACCTGTTTTAGCGGTAGATTTTTTACTATAGTTTTTCTTTTGATTATTATTCTTAAACTTATTGTTTTTGGCTTTTTCGGTATTTTTAGCCTTGTTTTCTGCCATTAACTATTCTCCTTTAAAAGATTTATTTATCACGATATATCACAGTAACTTATATGTTATCTTAGTCCTAAATATAAAAAAACTTATAACATCCCAAATATACACTTATACAGTATATATTCTAACTCAAACCGCTTTATATGTCAAGTAAAAGCCCCGCAATAAATGTTGCCCAAAAGCCCCTTTTTATAAACAGAAAAATATAAAATTTCAACCCCGACAAATAAGCTTGTCGGGGTTGATTTTATGAAAATTGTGAATTGTAAAGCGTGCTGTAAAAGCCTCCTGATTTCATAAGATCGTCATGATTTCCGCTTTCGGCTATCATTCCGTCTTTCACAACTAAAATTAAATCTGCATTCTGAATAGTTGACAACCTATGAGCTATAACAAAGCTTGTTCTACCCTTCATCAGCTCGGCCATAGCCTGTTGAATTTTAATCTCAGTTCTCGAGTCAACATTAGAGGTTGCCTCATCCAGTATCAGCATTGGCGATTTTGGCAGCATTGCGCGAGCGATGGTTATAAGCTGGCGCTGACCTTTGGAAATATTTATTCCATCATCGGAAATAACGGTATTATATCCATCGGGCAGTCGCTCGATAAAGGTATCTATTCTTGCCGCTTTTGTTGCAGCCCTAACCTCTTCCTCGGTTGCATCCTCCCTTCCGTAAACAATATTTTCGTATATTGTTCCGCCAAAAAGCCAGGTGTCCTGAAGCACCATTGTATATGCTTTTCTCAAAGAGGAACGGGTTATATCTTTAATATTTATACCGTCAACCGTAATCTCGCCGCTTTCTATATCATAAAAGCGCATCAAAAGGTTAATTATGGTTGTTTTACCCGCGCCTGTTGGTCCTACTATCGCTATCATCTTGCCCTTATCAGCCTCAACCGAAACGTTCTTCAAAATCGGCTTTTGAGGCATATATGAAAAATCAACATTTTTTAAGCAAACGTTGCCCTCGGCATTTTCTAAGATTATTGCATCATCTTTATCCATAGGTTCAGGCTCCTCATCAATAATCCTGAAGATCCTTTCCGCTGCCGCAAAAGCCGATTGAAATTCGCTTATTATATTGGCAAATTCGTTTATAGGACCCGAGAATTTCCTTGAATACTGAACAAATTGAGCAACTCCGCCCAAGGTTATAAAGAAAATCGAGCCCACCTTGACAGCGCCACTTTGAGAATACATATAAAGCGCGCCGCCGAATATGGTAATGAGTGAAATTGAAAGATTATTGATAAAGTTAACCGAAGGTCCGATTGTGCTTCCATAATATTCAGCCTTATAATAAGCATCAACCGAATCCTTATTGCGCTTATCAAAGCGGGATACTATCTCATCCTCGCGGTTATAAGCCTTTATAGTTCTGCTTCCTGAAAGCATCTCCTCTGCATATCCGTTAAGCTCTCCCAATTTATGAGAACGCTCGTGGAAAAGCGGTCTGATTTTCTTGGTTCTGTAGCGAGTGAAAACGATTGATGCAGGAACAGTTATAACAAAAACAAGAATAAGGGCTCTCGATATTTGCCACATAAATATAAGCGCACCAACAATAGTATAAATACTCGCCATAATATTAACAAGGTCGTGCGAAAGCGTTGAATTAACGGTGTCAATATCGTAGGAAATTCGGCTTATTATATCGCCTGTTGCATGGGTATCAAAATAGCTGACAGGCAAGGTTGTCAGTTTTTCAAAAAGCTGACGGCGCATAGTATAAACGATTTTCTGACTCAAATGTATCATTAAAATTGACAAAGCATATGAGGTTATGCCTGCTATAGCATAACAGAAAATCATTTTGAAAACATTTTCCCAAACCGCATTAAAATTAACGCCCGATTCAGCAGATAAAGCATCAATGGCAAGTCCCGAAAACTTGGGACCTAAAAGTGCCAGCTGATTTGAAAACAACGTCAGCGCAATAGCAGATATAAAGAGCGGCCAATACTTGATTATATAGGTTAAAAGCCTGGCTATAACTCTTTTCCTGGTTTTGCTGTCAAGCTTTTGAGGCTGACCGCTCTGTCCGGAGCCTCTGCCTCCCGGTCCGTGATGATGACCTGCGTTAATCAATTATGGCACCTCCCATCTGCGAGTCGCTGATTTCCTTATATTCGGGGCAGTTCATAAACAGCTCCTCATGAGTTCCTGCGCCTATAATTTTGCCCTCTTCTATAACTATAACGGTATCAGAATCCTTAACCGAGCTAACGCGTTGAGCAACCGTTATAACGGTTGTATTTTTTAAAGAATCCTTGAGCGCTTTTCTTAAATTCGCATCTGTTTTATAGTCAAGCGCCGATGAACTATCATCAAGAATCAGTATCTCGGGACTGTTCAAAACCGCCCTTGCAATAAGCAGTCGCTGCTTTTGTCCGCCCGAGATGTTGGTTCCCTTTTGAGCTAAAATATGTTCGTAACCGTCAGGGAAAGCAGTTATGAATTCCTCAGCCTGCGCTACCGAGGCAGCTCTTTTAATTTCAGCCTCGGTTGCGCTTCTGCCGAACAGAATATTCTCTTTAATCGTATCAGAGTAAAGAAAATCATTCTGCAGAGCAACGCCAAACATACTATGAAGCCTGTCATTTTCAATTGTTTTAATATTTTCCCCGTTTATGAAAATATTTCCGGATGAAGTATCATAAAAGCGCATAAGCAGCTTTATAATGGTTGATTTTCCGCTTCCCGTTGCACCGATAATTCCAAGCGAACCGCCTTTTTTAATCTTAAAACTGATATTTTCAACATCATTTTGCTTTTTGTTATATGAGAAGCTGACGTTATCAAATACTATGTGATTTCCATCGTCAATATCGGGGCAAGCATCTTTAGTGCAAACTGAAAGGTCTTCTTCCGTTTCTATAACCTTCATAATTCTGCCCGCCGACGCCGCACTTTTAGAATACATAACGAATATCCTCGTTACCGTCATCATTGCCATTGAAATCAGGGTGAAATACTGCATAAAGGCGATAACGGTTTCGGGGTCAGACTGATGATTTGCGATTCTATTGGCGCTAAGTGCAATAACTGCAACAATTCCGAAGTTCATCAAAAAGGTCATAATCGGGTTAATCATACCCATTGTTATACCCGCCTTGCGCTCATCCTGAGAAAGCGCTTTATTGACCTTATCATATCTCTTATGCTCGTAATCGGCTTTTGAAAGCGCTTTTATAACCCTTATTCCCTGAACATTCTCGCGGACAACCCTTATCATTCTGTCAACTGAAGACTGAACCTTTGTATAAAGAGGAATACCCTTTTTTGAAACAAAATATACTGTTATAAAAATAAACGGCAAAACCGCTATCATTGCCAGCGCAAGATAACTGTCCATTGTAAGCGTTATAATGATTCCGCCAATCAGAAGTATCGGCGCTCTGACGCCCATTCTCTGCGCAATGCCTGCGAAATTATGGATATTATATGTATCCGAGGTTATGCGCGATTCAAGCGATGGAATGGTAAACTTATCAATTTGCGCCGAGGAAAGACGCATAATTTTATCAAACAAATCGTGCCTTATATTTTCGGCAAAATTTCTTGCAACCAAAGAAGCACGGCGGTTGGCAATTATATTAAGATAAGCCGATAAAAGAGCGCAAATTATCATCGCAACACCCCAGATAATGATGTTTTTTAAATCGGCAGTAACTACAACGTTCTTCAAGATATGACTTAAAATATAAGGAAGCGCGAGTTCAATAAGCGTTCCTATTGTTTTTATTAAAAAACCACCCAACATCATAGCGGAAAACGGTTTTAAATATCTTAATATGCCTTTCATTTTTTCGCCTCCCTTTTATCAAGATAAGCCTGCGCTTTTTCTGAAACGCGCTCCAAAATACTTTCAAAAAAGGTTATCTCCTCTTCTGAAAGTTCCTCAGTTAAATACCTTCGCCACTCTTTAGCAACCGAGCAAACCTTTGGATAAAGTTCTAACATTTTATCGGTTGGATATACTGCCATTGAGCGTTTATCGGCTTCGCTCTGATTTCTGTCAACATACCCGTTCTCCTCTAAAAATGCCAGCTGCCTTGTAACCCTGCTTTTATCTATATAAATCTTTTTAGCCAACTGCTCCTGAGTTATTCCGGGGTTTTTACATATATTGATAACAAAATTTAAATGGCAACCTGAAAGCCCTGTTCCGCTCAAATGTTGCTCTATGAAATATATTGCACATCGGTTAATTTTCCCGATTTCTCGCATCAGCATATAAGAAGCCTCTCATATAATAAAATTAGTTGCGCTCGCAACTAATTTTATTATACTACCCTACTGAAAAATGTCAACAAAAAACAGGCCTCCCTTAGGGAGTTGCGATTAGGGAGAATTAGGTTTTTCAGATAAATTTGTATTCTTTCTTGTCGAGTAAATTTGAAAGACACAAAGAATTTCTGTATTTCCTCGACTTCGAAATCATAACAAATTTATTCTTACAAAACTGCTTTGCACCTTAAAAGGGGAAATTTTGATGGGATAAAAGGCAAAAAACCGCGGTAATGCTGACGCATACCGCGGTTCTTTAACGCATTAGACCGCAAAAATTTCCCTTTTAAGGCAATTTATCCCTAACCGCAACTCCCTTTCGGGAAGCCTGTCAAGTTACAAAAATTAGATTTCTGCGAAATACTTAATGGTGCGAACCATCTGGCTTGTGTAGGAGTTCTCGTTATCATACCAAGAAACAACCTGAACCTGATAGGTGTCATCATCAATCTTAGCAACCATGGTCTGAGTTGCATCGAACAAAGAGCCATAGGTCATACCGATAATATCGGAAGAAACGATAGCCTCAGTGTTGTAACCGAAAGAATCAGAAGCAGCAGCTTCCATAGCAGCGTTGATACCCTCAACAGTAATATCCTTGCCCTTAACAACAGCAACAAGAATGGTGGTAGAACCGGTGCAGGTAGGAACTCTCTGAGCAGAGCCGATAAGCTTGCCGTTGAGCTCAGGAATAACAAGGCCGATAGCCTTTGCAGCGCCGGTAGAGTTAGGAACGATGTTCTGTGCGCCGGCACGTGCACGGCGGAGGTCACCCTTTCTGTGAGGACCGTCAAGAATCATCTGGTCACCGGTGTATGCATGAACGGTGGTCATAATACCGCTCTGGATAGGTGCATAGTCATTAAGAGCCTTAGCCATAGGAGCGAGGCAGTTAGTGGTGCAGGAAGCAGCAGAAATAATGTTGTCTTCCTTAGTAAGAGTGTTTTCGTTTACGCTGAATACGATAGTAGGAAGGTCTTTACCTGCAGGTGCAGAAATAACAACCTTCTTAGCGCCGGCATCGATATGAGCCTGGCTCTTTTCCTTAGAGCAGTAGAAACCTGTGCACTCAAGAACTACATCAACACCGATTTCACCCCAGGGAAGATCCTTAGCATCTTTCTCAGCATAGATTTTGAGAGTCTTTCCATCAACAGTGATGGTTCCTGCTTCATCATCAGCAGAAACAGTATGAAGGTTCTGACCTACTGCACCGCAGTAACCGCCCTGAGCGGTATCATACTTAAGAAGATGAGCAAGCATGGAAGGCTTGGTAAGATCGTTGATAGCAACAACCTCATAACCTTCAGCGCCAAACATCTGGCGGAATGCGAGACGGCCGATACGGCCGAAACCGTTAATAGCAACTTTAACCATTGGAATTACCTCCTAAAATTATTGCATAAATATTTTAAACCTATTTAGAAAATATTTCAAGTCCTTTGTTTATTTTTTAACGAGATTTTTCGTTATTTTCGGGATTAATTTTCGTATAAATTGCATATAAATATATATTTTACATAATAACCGCGATTTATTCCCCGTTTATATGAGAAACAACCCACTCGGCACACTTTAACCCATCAACCGCCGCCGATGTAATTCCACCGGCATAGCCTGCACCCTCTCCGCAAGGGTAAAGCCCTGACAATGATGCCAAAAACTCCTCGTTTCTCAATATTCTTATAGGAGAAGAGCTTCTGGTTTCAGGCGCGATTAGTAAAGCCTCTTCATCATCAAAACCCTTAAGCTTTCTACCAAAGGCTTTTATTCCCTCTTTTAAAGAATCAGTTATAAACGCAGGAAAGGCCTTTGAAATATCTCCATAGCGAACACCTGATTTAACACTCGGCAAAACCTTTCTTACATCTTCTTTATCGGTTGATTTTGAAGTATTAAAATCGCCGAATCGCTGACATAAGGGCAAGCCGTTGCCCAAAGAAAATACCGCTTGTTCAATTTTTCTTTGGAACTCGATACCGTCTAGGCAATCGCCTTTATAGAAATCATCAATTTCAACGCCAACCAGGACCGCAGAATTTGCATTCTTACCGTCACGGTGCGAATTGCTCATTCCATTAACGGCAACACCGCCATTTTCGCTTGAAGCATTAACAACCTCTCCGCCGGGGCACATACAAAATGTAAAAACACCACGACCATTTTCCAAATGAGTAGCAAGTCTATAATCGGCGGCGCCTAAATACTCGCTGTCAGCAAAATCGCCGAACTGAGCCTCATTTATATCCGACTGCAAATGCTCTATTCTGACACCCACAGCAAAAGGCTTAGGGTTCAAGGTTACTTCCATATTTTTAAGTAGTGAAAAGGTATCCCTTGCCGAATGACCTGGAGCTAAAATTATTTTATCTGCTTCAATTGCTATAATTTTCCCGTCTGCTTCAACCTTTGCTGCACAAACTTTTCCGTTTTCACTTTCTATTCCTACGAGCTTATGTTGAAAAAGCACCTCTCCGCCGAGCAAAATGATATGTTCGCGGATATTTTTAACTACATTTATCAAAACATCGGTGCCGATATGTGGCTTTGCATCATATAAAATCTGCTCACCTGCACCATTTTCGGCAAATATTTTTAAAACCGCTCTGATCCTTGGGTCTTTTATGCCTGTATTAAGCTTACCATCAGAAAAGGTTCCTGCTCCACCCTCGCCAAATTGAATATTTGAGCGTTCATTGAGCGCGCCGCCTTTGAAAAATTCTTCAACATCTTTAAGGCGGCTATCTGCATCCTTTCCCTGCTCAATGACAATAGGCTTAAGCCCTGCTTTTGCTAATGAGAGCGCCGCAAACATACCTGCAGGACCAAAGCCAACAACAAGCGGTCTTTTAGCAGAATTTTCAGCTTTTGGGAAATCGTAATCCTTTAAATAAAAGGGTTCGGGCTTCCATTTTTTTAAAATTTTAAGCAATTTTGACTCGTTAAGCGAAGAAACGACAACTGAACAGTTGAAATAAATATTCGATTTATCTCTTGCATCAACTGCTCTTTTATAGAGGATAACCTCATCGTTTTTAAGGTTGACGCCTAAAAAGCTACTGACCGTATCATTAAAACTTTCAAAATCTGCAGAAAGAGGAAATTTTAGATTTCTTATAATAATCATTATTTAAGTCCCTTTAAATAGTCGGTTACTGCTTTTGCTGCAGCGTTTGCGCTAGCCCAAGCAAAAGCGAGATTGAAGCCGCCGCAATCGCCATCAACATCAAGAACCTCTCCTATTGCGAACAAGCCTTTAACCTTTTTAGACATCATATTATCGAAAAACTGCTCGGGTTTTGCACCTCCTGCAGTTACTTGGGCGTTTTGGAAACCGCCTGTTCCCGTTACCTTAAGTGTAAAATTCTTGATATTTTGGGCGGTTTTCTTCAAAATTTTATCATCAATCTCGCCAATAGTCGAGTTAATGCTGCCGCCTGAAATTTTAAGCAAAACTTGACCCAATCTTTTATTCATAAAGCCTGCAAAAAGCTCGGTTGCAGGTCTGTTATTGAACAAATTTGTTCTTCTTAGAAGCTCGGAATATATCTCATCTTCAGTCATTTGAGGCAACAAATCAAGCGAAACCAAATCATTTTCTCCTGACGCCAAACGCGAAACCTGCAAGACGGGAGGACCCGAAATACCATAATCACAAAAAAGGATTTCGCCAAACTCCTTTCTGACACCTAAAGAAGAGAAAAGCGTTACTGCGCCTTTTACTTTAATCCCCTTTAATTGTCTGATTACATCTGTTTCAGTTTTCAGTTGAACAATAGCAGGGCTCAAATCGATGATTTTATGGCCAAATTGCTTCAAAAATCTATATCCATCATCACTGCCGAGCTTTCCACCCGCTTTTCCGCCTGTTGCAATAACAACTCCATCAAAATTATACCGTCCGTTATCAGTAAAAACAATAAATCCGTTGTCTGCTTTTTTGACATCTGTAACAGCTGTATTAAGGCAAAGCATAACGCCTGCTTCATCTAGGGCAAAGCGCAAAGCATCGGTAACCGAAGCCGCCTGCAAGGATAATGGATATATCTTATCATCCTCTAAAATTGCAAAAATAACACCTATCGATTCAAAAAACTCTTTAGACTCACTAACACCGAATTTATTTATGGCATTTATAGCGAAATCACTATCTCCGTGATAATGCTCCTTCGATAAATGCTCGTTAGTAATATTACATCTTCCGTTTCCCGTAGTTGCAAGCTTTTTGCCGACTCTATCAGCTTTTTCGAATATTGTAATCTCAACATTAGGCGATAATCGTTTAGCCATAACTGAAAAGCTAAGACCTGCCGCGCCGCCGCCGATAACTGCAATTTTTTGCATAACAACCTCCAAAGCTAATTAAACTTGTATAAACAATTCTATTATACGGCTAAAATCATTTTCCGTCAATAACATAAAAATAAACCCTGCCTCCGCCAAAGGCGGAAACAGGGTTTTAATTAAATTAGTTACAAAATTAAGAGTAAAAATTACTCGTTAATCCTGGTAACAACGCCCGAACCAACGGTGCGGCCGCCTTCACGGATAGCGAAGCGGAGACCCTCTTCGATAGCGATAGGAGTGATGAGCTCAACGTCCATCTCTACGTTATCACCAGGCATGCACATCTCGGTGCCTGCGGGAAGAGAAATAACGCCGGTAACGTCAGTTGTTCTGAGGTAGAACTGGGGACGATAGTTGTTGAAGAACGGAGTATGACGTCCGCCTTCTTCCTTGGTAAGGATATAAACCTGACCATGGAACTTGGTATGGGGGTTGATGGAGCCGGGTTTGCAGAGAACCTGTCCACGCTCAACTTCCTCACGGCCTACGCCACGGAGAAGAGCACCGATGTTATCGCCAGCCTCGCAGTAGTCGAGAATCTTGCGGAACATTTCCATAGAAGTAACAACAGTTTTCTTTCTTTCTTCGGTGAGACCGATAATTTCGATTTCATCACCTGCATTGAGCTGACCACGCTCAACACGGCCGGTAACAACAGTTCCACGGCCAGAAATGGTCATAACGTCCTCGATAGGCATAAGGAACGGAAGGTCAGCCTTACGGTCAGGAGTAGGAATGTAGCTATCAACAGCATCCAAAAGCTCCTGGATAGGTACATACTCAGGAAGAGAAGGATCGTCAGCAGCAGTGAGAGCCTTATGAGCAGAACCTCTGATGATAGGAGTATCATCGCCGGGGAACTCATACTTATCAAGAGTCTCGCGGATTTCCATCTCAACGAGATCGAGAAGCTCTTCGTCATCAACGAGGTCAGTCTTGTTCATGAATACAACGATGTAAGGAACGCCAACCTGACGAGCGAGGAGGAGATGCTCCTTGGTCTGAGCCATAGGACCATCAGTAGCAGCGATAACAAGGATAGCACCGTCCATCTGAGCAGCACCGGTGATCATGTTCTTAACATAGTCAGCGTGTCCGGGGCAGTCAACGTGAGCATAGTGACGATTATCGGTCTCATACTCAATGTGTGCGGTGTTGATTGTGATACCACGATCTCTCTCTTCGGGAGCCTTATCAATGTTTGCATAGTCCTCAAACTGTGCATAGCCCTTTAAAGAAAGATATTTGGTAATAGCTGCGGTAAGAGTGGTTTTACCATGGTCAACGTGACCGATGGTACCAATGTTTACGTGCGGTTTTGAACGTTCAAATTTTGCCTTAGACATTTGGAATTTCCTCCTTAAATGATTTTAAATAATTATAATGTGGTGCACATTTGTTATTCTAACAAATATCAACCAAAATTTCAAGTAGAATTAAAAGATT
>CASFLA010000056.1 GCA_949295415.1 uncultured Oscillospiraceae bacterium | reverse complement strand
TGTTTCATACTTGACTCCTCCTTCGTCTTTTTGTTGTGGTTGGCAAACCCACTTCTATTTTAGACGAAGGAGGATATTTTTTCTACTCATAGCTAAAGCTTTTGGGAACTACCGCCACTGCCGGTAGTTTTCGTTACACAATAACAGAAAAGAAGCCGCTTATGCCTTCGGCTTCGGCCGTGCTGCCGTTGGTATGTGCCGCCGCGCCTGCTATGATGACGGCTCTGCTAAAATGTGGGGCGATACCACCCTTGCAAACTTTACTGAGCTTGAATCGGGCAACGATTCGGGTATAGAAATGATGTTTACCTATGACGGCGATAAGAAGTTGACCGGTGTTGTTGCCAATATTGCTTGTCCTGCTCAGGTGCTTGAGCATAACAGCTTTATTTCGTCTGACTATATGGGTAAGGTGCGTGAGCTTATTCAGGCAAAATACGGTAAGGATGTTTGCTTCTTGGGACTTGTTTCCCCTGCCGGAGATATGTGCCCGAGAGATCTTATCCGTTGGGTAGATGCTGAATTCCCTCTTAACTATCCCAACATCACTCATGAAAAAAATATTCCCCGCCGCGCCGACCCCTCAATGTTTGATATTAAGGGCGCAAACCTCGCAGCAAAGCGTGTTGCAAACGAGATTTTCTGGCAGTTGGATGATGTTGCCGAATATGTAACCGAAACCGAGCTTGTTCATAAAACTATTAAAATGGACCTCCCATTACGCCACGTTACCATTAAGGAAAAGGACGCTGCGATTGCCGCAATTAAAGATTACTTTAATAGTCACAAGGGCAACATCAACTATGTTGATAATGCAAGAATGCAGATTCATAGCGGAACTATCAACCGCTATAACCTCCAGCAGAATATGGATGTTTTTGAGATTGAGATTCATGTTATGCGTGTTGGAGATGTTGCTTTTGCAACCAACCCGTTTGAGCTCTTCTTGAACTACGGCAACCGGATTCGCTCAAGAAGCCTTGCAAAGCAGACCTTCTTGATTCAGCTTGCTTGCGGCGCTTATGGCTACCTGCCTACAGAGAAAGCCGAAAAAGGCAGTCATTATTCTGCTTTTGTTTCAAGCGGAACTGCCGGCCACGAAGGCGGAGAAATGCTTGTTCGCAAGACACTTTCTGAAATAAACTCACTTTGGGAAAAATAAGATTGTTTGCAAATTCTAAGAAAATCGGAGAGAAATCTCCGATTTTTTGATTGAACTTATTTTTTTGACGATATATAATATACTTAAATAATAAGCACGAGGACAGATGTTATGCTACTTTTAGGATATGATATAGGTGGAACAAAATCTGCCGTTATAACCGCCCTTTATGAGAACGAAAAAATCGAAATTTTAGATAAAAAAGTAATTGCCACAAAAGGAACACCCTATGAGGTAATAGATACTTTGAACGCTTTGGCAACCGAAATCTTGGGCGGCAATAAGCCTGACCGCATAGGTATTTCCTGCGGTGGTCCTCTTGATGCCAAAAAAGGAATTATAATGTCTCCTCCCAACCTTCCCACCTGGGATAACTTCCCCATTTGCGATATTATCGAGGGCTATTTCGGCATAAGACCCGCTCTGCAAAACGATGCCAACGCAGGCGCTGTTGCAGAATGGAAATTCGGCGCAGGCAAGGGCTTTAATAATGTTATTTTTATGACCTTTGGAACCGGTCTTGGTGCAGGCCTCATTTTAGACGGCAGGCTTTATGACGGAACCAACGGCAACGCAGGTGAGGTCGGCCATATTCGCCTTATGGATGATGGACCCGTGGGCTTCGGCAAAAATGGCAGCTTTGAAGGCTTCTGCAGCGGTAACGGTCTGGCTCAATTAGGCGTTATGTTTGCAGAAAAAGCAAAGGAGAACGGAATAACGCCCCTTTACTGCAAGGCGGATGAAATAACCGCAAAAACTATTGCAGAAGCGGCAAATATGGGCGATGAGACCGCCGTTGCTGTATATAGCCACTGCGGGAAAATGCTTGGCAAGGGCTTATCTATAGTAATTGATATATTAAACCCCGAGAGAATAATCATAGGCAGCGTTTTTACAAGAAGCGAAGCCTTACTAAGAACCGCTATGCAACAAGAAATCCAAAAAGAAGCACTTTCAATTTCTGCTGATGTCTGTAAAGTTGTTCCCGCTATGCTTAGCGAAAATATAGGAGACTATGCCGCAATCGGCGTTAGCTTGTTATAATAGTAAAATCTTTAAACCCACCCAATACAACCGTATCGGGTGGGTTTTGTCTTGTTACGCTTGCTTAAAAACCAATAAATACTTGCTATATGCCATCTTCTGTGGTATAATGCATATGATATTGAGGCGAAATATGTAGTAATTTAAGAATTGCTGTTTTTAAAAAAGAAAATCGCTCAGAATTTAGAGGAAGTGCTGCTTTATGAAGCAAAAGAATATCTCTCGTCGCGAAAGTACAAAAGGTCTTGTTCGCGGAATTGAAACCTTTATTGAGGTTTGCGCGCTCTCGGTTCTTTATTATGCTTTTTGGGACACTTTTTATAATACCGCAAGCGTTCCCCTTTATGAATACAAGGGCAAATATGTTCTTATGGGCATTTATGCAATAATCCTTTATGCCGTTTGTAATAATATGGATGCGTTCCGCTTTGGCGATTTAAGAAAGCTTGATTTAGGACTTGCTCAATGGATAGGCATCCTGCTTACCAATGTTCTCACCTATTTCCAGCTCTGCCTTATAGCAAACAAGATGATATCTCCTATCCCAATGTTGCTAATCACTCTGGCAGATTTCATTGCTTCATTGCTGTTTATTTTCCTTTATGTTTTTATCTACCGCCACCATTATGCTCCCCACCAGATGATAATGGTTTACGGCTCTGATAAAGCGATAAGCCTTAAAATTAAAATGGACTCCAGGCGAGATAAATATAAAATAGCCAAGCTTATTTCTATAAACGAAGGTTATGACAAAATTTGCGAAGAAATAATAAAGTATGAAACGGTTGTTTTAAATGACCTGCCTGCTCAAATAAGAAACGATATTTTAAAGTTCTGCTATGAGAATAGACTCCGCGCCTATGTTGCTCCCAAAATCAGCGATATTATTATGCGCGGCGCTAAGGATATAAGTCTTTTTGATACTCCGTTGCTTTTAGTCAAAAGCACCGGCCCTACCTTCTTCCATAGAATGCTCAAAAGAGTAACCGATGTTGTTTTAAGCTTTATCGCGCTGATTATTGCCTCTCCTATAATGCTTGTAGTTGCGATTCTTATAAAATCAGAGGACAAGGGTCCCGTTTTCTATAAGCAAAAAAGAGTTACCCGCGATGAAAAGGAATTCGAAATTTTAAAATTCCGCAGTATGATAGTTGATGCCGAAAAATATACCGGCGCTCAGCTTGCTACTGAAAATGACCCAAGAATAACAAAAATCGGTCGCTTTATCCGCGCAACCAGAATTGACGAGCTGCCGCAGATAATCAATATTCTAAAGGGCGATATGAGTGTTGTTGGTCCAAGGCCTGAAAGAATGGATTTCATAAATGAGTTTTGTAAAGAAATTCCCGAATTTAAATATCGCTTAAAGGTTAAGGGCGGTCTTACGGGTTATGCTCAGATTTATGGAAAATATAATACAAACGCTTATGATAAGCTCAGAATGGACCTGCTTTATATTGAAAACTATTCCTTCTTACTTGATATAAAGCTTATTTTAACAACTATTAGAATTATGTTCAGCAAGGATTCTACCGAGGGAATCGATGTTGCCCAAGAAAACGAGCAGAAGGCAAAAAATCTGCTCGAAGATTTAAACAAAGAAAACGACTAGCAAAAGGAGGCCGAAAATGGCTAATCAAAACGGCAAAAAGGTTTTAATGTTCTGCCCGACCTTTTTCGGCTATGAAAAGCGCCTTGAAAACGCTCTTAAAAGCTGCGGATATACGGTTGATTTATATGATGAAAGGCCCAGCAATGGCTTTTTTGGCAAAACATTTATTCGCTTAGGGTTTAAGCTATACCGCCCTGTTGTTAAAAAATATGTTGAGCGCATTATCGCTGAAAACAGAGCTAAGGATTATGACTATATTCTAGTTGTTAAGGGCGAGGCTTTTTGGGAAGCCGAGCTTTCGCTTTTAAGAGCCGCCTTCCCTAACGCAAAATTTGTTCTCTATTTGTGGGACTCGGTTATAAACACCCGCAACTGCGAAAAAAATATGCCGCTTTATGACAAAGTTCTTTCCTTTGACCCCGAAGACGCTAAGAGGTTCAATCTGCCCTTTTTGCCCATACCCTTTGGCAAGGAATATAACTACGAAGAAGCTAAAAACTATGAATATGCTGCCGCCTTTATCGGAACAGCTCATTCAGTTCGCCCAAGGGTTGTAAAGCAAATAAAAAAACAACTCGAAGATATGGGCGAAAAATGCTTTACCTACTTTTATTCTCCGCATATTCTCGTTTTTTGGCTCAATAAGTTCACTAACCCCGATTATAAATATCTCTCCTTAAAGGAGGTTAATTTTAAGCCTATCTCGCCTAAGGATGCCAGCGATATTTATAACAAAACAAAATGCGTTATTGACATTGAGCATCCAAGGCAAAAAGGCGCAACAACAAGGCCGGTTGAGCTACTGCCTATGAAAAAGAAGATTATAACAACAAATTCTTATGTTAAGAATTTTAAATTTTATAATGATAACAACTTTCTTATTATCGACCGCGATAACCCGGTAATCGACAAATCGTTTTTTACAACCGATTATTCGCCAATCGACGATAATATCTTAGAATTATACTCACCTAGAGCATTTGTTGAAAAATGCTTAGATTTCAACGATTTACAAAAGGAGCTGTCCGATGAGTAATTTTGTAAAAAAGCTAAAAGATAATCGAATACTAAAGAAGTTCATTTGGCTTTTCCCTGTTTTATATCTTTATGAGGTTATAATGGGTTTTAATGGCGCACAATTCACTATCAGAGGAATGTCCATCAGAATTATCTTATTCTGCATAACAGTTGCTGTTTTGGGCTTATATTGTCTTTGGGTTGTTTGCAGTTCTAAAATGTCATTGCTGAAAAGGAAAGATTCGCAGCCATTCTTCTTTGACTTCCTAAGACCGTTTGATTATGTGGTTGTTGGATTTTTGTTTATCAACCTCATTTGGGCAACTGCCGTTCCCCTTTTGGTAAGAGGTAATATGACCTTTGGTCTTAAAGATTACAGCACACTGCTTGTTCTCGTTCTTTATTTCCCTGTGGTTTTCTTAATGAGAAACAATAAGCTTAATTTTAAAACGGTCGAAAACATATTTTACGCATTTACTATTGTTCTTGCAGTATGGCATTCTGTTATGTATATCGGTGATATCATACATTCGGGTTTTTACAAATCGTATTATGATTTCATTGATATTATTTCATTCGGCACTGCCGTCAGAACCGATGTCGTTTACGGTTTTGGCATTGTCCGTATTATTCAGACAACTTCCGTCTTGTTATTGCCGGGAATTTTTATTTCTCTTAAAAAACTTGTGACCGGCAGCCTACTGCACTCCGTTTCCTTGCTTATATTCACTTTTGCAATATGTGTAACTTATACCAAATCTATATGGTTTGGTTATCTGGCGGGACTTTTTATCTGCTTTATAGGCTGTCTTATTTTTGCCGGTGAAAAGAGCAAACGCCTTCGCATCGGCGCAACATTTGTGCTTTCTTTGCTTATCATAGTAGTCCTCAACTCAACAGTTTTTAATAACACTATTTATGAAAGAGCATTAAACACAGTCAGTGCAGATAACTCCATCGAAATTCTGCAACAGGAATTGGGAAATGTCGAAGACGATAAAGTTAAAGAAGAATTGTCTAACAAGCTTAAGGACGCGCTGGGAACACAAGAAGCTAATTCAATGCGCGCAAAGCAAAATAATGCTTTGTTTGAAAAGTGGTCTGAAAACAAACTCTTCGGTATTGGTTACGGAGGATATGCCGAGAATTCTATCAGAAATGAGCAAGCTCCTTATATGTATGAAAGCACTCTCCCTGCCCTTCTTATGAAAATCGGCGTTCTCGGCTGCTTGGGTTGGCTTGTATTCATCGCCTTAGCAACTATCACTTCTATTAAAGTTTCTTGGAAGGAAAACAGGCTCGATGCTTTCTTTTGGTTGGGTATCGCTCTTTCTTATGCAATGGCGGTTCAGACCAATCCGTTCCTGTTTACTTTCCCCGGAATTACCATTTTGCTTTATTTGTTAATAATTTTTCAAGATAAAAAATCAAACACCTGAGGTCTTATATGGTTGCAATTTTAATGGCCACCTACAATGGCGAAAAATACTTAAAAGAACAGATTGACTCAATCCTTAATCAGACCTTTTCCGACTTTAAACTGTATATCCGCGATGATAACTCGACCGATAGAACGAGAGAAATTATTTCGTCATACAATGACCCTCGGATAACCTATATGTCGGGCGAAAATCTCGGGCCTGCGGGATGCTTTTTTGAACTACTTAGAAAGGCAACCGAATTTGATTACATTTTTTTTAGTGATCAAGATGATATCTGGTTCCAAGATAAACTTGAAAAAATGCTGAAAGAGATCAAAAAGATTAGCGGACCTGCCATGGTTTTTTCTGATTTTTCTATGATAGATTCATCTGGCAAGACAACCTCTCTATCCTTTGCAAAATATTCAAACCTGCAAGTTGAACCCGGTGAAGTCGGAATAAATAAGATTATCGCACAACCCTTTGTCTTTGGCTGCGCCTCGGTCATAAACCGCGAGCTTGCCGACATGGTGCTCAATCCGCCAGAAAATATAGAAATGCACGATTGCTGGATATCACTTGTCGCTTGTTGTGCAGGCAAGCTTATCTATATGGATGAGCCAACCATTGCTCACCGTTTCCATGACAGCAATGCTACAGGCCGTAGCGGTCAAGCATCCTTGGCATCAAGAATAAAAAGAATAACAAAAGGTTTTAATGACCAAACCTTAAATTCAAAACTCCGTCTTTCTCAAGTCAACCTTTTACTTGAAAATTTAGACGGCAAGATTAACGCCAAAAGTTTAGATATTCTGTTGCCCGTTTCAGCCGCCATGAAAAAAAGTAGATTTGCAACGGTTCTGGCCTTAAAAAAAGCAGGAATATCGCGGCAAAAACTCTTAAACACTTTATTTTTCTATATTACCGTTCTCTCGGTTAAAGGAGATTTTTAATGAAAGCTATAGCTCTTTATTTTCCTCAGTTTCACACCATCCCCGAAAACGATAAGTGGTGGGGCAACGGTTTTACCGACTGGACAAATGTTAAAGGTAGTTACCCTCTTTTTGAGGGGCATCAGCAACCCCGTGTTCCGCTCGAGGGATATTATGATTTGACAGATAAACAAGTTATTGCACGACAGATTGAGCTTGCAAAGCAATACGGAATCGGCGGTTTTGCTATTTACCATTATTGGTTTGACGGTAAACAGCTCCTTGAAAAACCAAAGGAAATTATTCTCAATAATAAAGACCTCGATATTCCTTTTTGTCTTACCTGGGCTAATGAATCTTGGGCAAGACGCTGGGAGGGCAAAGACTCCGAGATGCTCATGGAGCAAACTTATGAGCCTACAAAAGAAAAATGGAAAGAACATTTTGACTATGTTAAGGCGTATCTTACTGATGAGAGAGCTATTAAAATTGATGGCAAACCCGTTTTTCAGATTTACCGCCCGCACCTTGTAACCAAGGTTGGCGAAATGCTTGCCTATTGGCGAGAGTTGGCCCGTGAAGAAGGAATCGGTGAGCTTTACTTTATGGCAATCAAATCTTTTGATTTCCCTGATAATAGTATTCTTGACCATTTTGACGGCATTCTTTTGTTCCAACCTCATGAAGCGGTAAACTCTAAGGAGTATAAGGGCAGTCGCATTTATATTGAAAACCTTTTAAGGCATTTACCAGAATCATTAGTTGAAAAAATGCGTTCTGTTCGCAGCCGGACAAGACAGCATTATGTTTTGCATCCTTATAAAAAGGTTTTTGAAACCGTTTTGAAAAGGACCTTTAAATATAAAGATAAAGACACATATAATATGGCTTTCTTAGGGTGGGACAATACTGCCCGATATCGTGAAAAAGCAACCGTTTATCATGGATGCACTCCCGAAGTTTTTGAAGAGTTTTTCGCCAAATTGGTGCAGTCTGAGGCCAAGAAACATACTGAGGACAAGCAGTTCGTATATATCAACGCTTGGAACGAGTGGGCTGAAGGAACCTATCTTGAGCCCGATACCGATTACGGTTTTGCTTATCTTGAGGCCGTTCAAAAAGTTTTGAACAACGCGGACTAAGTATAGACATCTACTAATTTTTCAGGAATGAACTTTATACAACAACCACTTATTACCGTTATCGTTCCTGTTTGTAAAACAGAAGAATTTTGCCTCGCTGTGTTGACAACATCGTTAGTCAGACCTATCAAAATCTTGAAACAATCCTTGTTGATGATGGTTCTCCTGACAACAGTGGGAGGCTTGATGCCGACCTTACAACTGAGGATATTGATAAAATCTGCGATATTATTTTGGGATAATAAAAAACCCTTGGGCGAACGCCCACGTCCCATAGGGAAGTATTTGTTTCTCTAACAAAATCCCCTGTATTGTTGCCAAAAGCCTCGAAAGGCGTCAGCCTTTCTGCGTTTTATGGCTTAAATACAGGGAATTTTTAGTTCTTACGAAACTGCGAAGCACCTTAAAATGAAAATTTCGAGTGCAAGAAAAGGAAAAACCCATCAATAACGCTGTCTCGTATTGATGGGTTTTGACGCATTATTGTGCCGAAATTTCACATTATTAAGGAAATACTGCCCTATGGGGCGTGGGCGAAAGCCCAACCGCTTTTAATTTATTCTTCATCGTCATCCAAATTGACAAGGTCTTGTTTTCCGTTATAATTTGGAATTTCTCTGGCACCATAGCCATAACCGTAGCCATAGCCATAACGGCGCCTTCCATAGCGACCATATTTATATCCACCGTATTCACCGGCTTCGATGGGAACCGAATTAAGAATATATCCGGCGATTTTTGCTTTACTGAATGACATATACTTGGAAGCCGCAAGAATATCATCGATAGAAACGGTATTCCATTTAATAACAAAGAGAATATCGTCGCACAAATCGGCAATAGCAGCGGTTTCAGATGCGAGCCCACAGTTTGAAAGGTCAACAACGATGTAATCGTATTCTGCTCTTAAATATTCCATAATAGGCTCGTATTTCTGCTTGCGGAATTTAGCATCATCCGTTCCGGCGAAGAGAACATCAAAAGTATCCGAAACGGAATTTATAACATCTTCAATTTGAAGCTTTCCGGCTGCAACATCAGTAATACCGCTATCAGTAACTTGTTTTTTCTTGTTTAAAGAAGCCTGTAATGTTCTTCGTCTTAAGTCCATATCAAGAAGCAATACTTTGCTTTTACCTGTAGAAAGTGCTTTTGCAAGGTTATATGCGATAGTGGTTTTTCCCTCTCCGGGTCTTGCACTTGTTATGGCCACAACCTTAGCGTTATCGGCTTTCATTGCGCGTTTTGTTCTCTGCTTGAGAACATGAATGGATTCCGAGAAGTTAGAAAGCTTTGCCGAAGCCTTAATCATTGAGTTGGTAGAATTGGTTCGCTTTCTCTCAACCTCAGGTATTTCGCAAAGGCATTTTCCGTTGATTTGAACCTCAATATCGCGCTTAGTCATAATCGTCTTCTGATAATACATTATGACATAAGCGATAACGGCGGCTATAGCAGCTCCTAAAAATGCTGCCAAAACAACATATTTATAATAACTCGTTGTGTTATACGGTTTGGTTGAGAGTTCAGGCTCAGAACCCTCGATAACCACCATTCTTGTATCACCAACAACGAATTCGGCAACCTTGGGGTAGTTTTTAATGAGCGAATTTACAACATCATATGCGTCCTGTGCGCTGGTGCTTGTAACCGAAACTTCAAATATATTGGTTTTCGATATAGCTTCAGCCGATATGCCGGCATTGACTGCTCTGCCGATATCATTTCTCATAATATCTGTGAGGATATTTGATTTCATAATATAGGGGAAAGTTTCAGCCATCTGAGAAGCGAGCTCTGCGGTATAGTTGAAATTATAAACCGAAGCACCGCTGGAAGAATCACCACTGACAAGAGGAGTAATAGTAAATCTGACATTGGAACGATACATAGGGACAAAGGTAAGCCTAAAATAAGCAAAAGCTGCAATAGCAAAGATTACTACCAAGGATACGGTTAATTTCCAATGAGCTTTAAATATTCTCCAGAATTCGCCAAGATTTTTTCCGGATGCATCAATTGACTCGGTTTGAATATTGTCTTTCCTATCACTCATTGCCGTCACCTCGCTCCCTCTTTTAGTGTATTATCAGGTATATCTTGCTCTGCAGGGTCCTGTCCAAATCCGCAGATGTTATTAAAGATACATCCTGCAAAGTAGGGCTTTGTGAAGTTTTCGATATGGTCATTTATATCTGAAACCCTAACATAGTCCTGCATGGTTACCATTACATAAGCATCAACCATGCCCGAAACAACTTCCGCATCAACGGCGATTCCGCAAGGCGGAGTATCTATAATGATAAAATCGAATTGTGTGCTCAAGAATGAGAGCGCCTCGCTAAAGCTATTCGAAGACAGTATTTCTGATGTATTGCTATAGGGGCTGACTGACTGGGCTAAATAAAGACCGGTCTCTTTATCAAATTTTATGTAGTTCTCGAGCGCACCGCCATCTTCCAGATATTTATGGAAATCTGTTTCGGGGGTGCGGTCGATATGGTCAAAGAAGTTATAAACCGCGGGCTTCTTAAGGTCGCAGTCCATAAGCAGAACCTTATAGCCGTCCTGCGCCAAGGCAACTGCAAGGTTAACTGAAACGGTGGTTTTACCTTCGTTTTCTGCAACGCTGGTTACCATAAAGGTTTTAATAGATTTTGTTCTGCTCAAGCTTTCAATCTTAACCGCCATTTTCCTATAACTTTCGGCAAAAGCGTAGCCTGCAAAGGTGTTGGTTATAATGAGACGGTTGGTTGCAGAGGGGAGATTTTTCTTAGAGCGTTTAACACTATAGACTGCGCCGAAAAGCCTTGCATCAAGCTCTGTTTCAACATCGCCGATATTCTTGACGGTATCGCGAAAAAATGATGTTAAAGCAATTGCTGCTGCAACAACTACTGCTGCGATAAGTGCAAATAAAACGCTCATAACAGAGGTGGGAACTGAATTGGAGGGGTCAGTAGGCATCTGAGGGTTTTCAACAACGCTGATAACAACATTTGTGAACACATAATCGGTAACCTTAGGATAGTTTTCATAAACAGACCTCAAGGTTTTATAAGCCTTAATCGGAGTGGTATCGGTTGCTGAAATTTTTATAAGATTAGTTGCGCCAAGCTGCTGTGCAGAAATACTTGCGGTCATATCCTCACCAATATCACTGCGAACAACATCGCGTATTGCTCCGCTGGCGAAAACATCATCAAGGCTTTCTGCCAAATCAACCGTTCTGCCTAATGATGTGGCAGTAGCGTTTTGAGTATAGCCCTTAAGGTTAAGAGCAATAGTCATCGAACTGGTATATTTGTGACTATAAAGGTGGTTGTAGTATGTAATGCTTCCGGCAAGACCAATTACTGCAGCAAGAATTATAACCCAAATATTCTGTAG
This sequence comes from uncultured Oscillospiraceae bacterium, assembly GCA_949295415.1. Lineage (GTDB taxonomy): Bacteria > Bacillota > Clostridia > Oscillospirales > Acutalibacteraceae > UMGS172. Next base: position 378 of record CASFLA010000056.1, on the reverse strand, counting down.
CAGGTCTCGAACCAGGATGTATAAATTTAAACGAGAGAGGTCGATTTTCATTATTTGATTTCCTCCCTTACAACTACTATAAGTCTTGACCTTGTAACATAGCCGTCAGCTTCATCCCTTGACTTAGGAATGTTATAGAACACATCATAAACGCCCGGCTTCGAAAGGTCCACATTAGAAGCATCTATTTTAATATCGTCAGCGTCATAGTATGTTTCTCTTTTGTTTACAACATTTTTTATAAAGGCTTCGTAATCAACGGTTTGACCAACGGTTATATAGGTGGTATAAGAGTCGAGAACGATACGAACCTGCGAATAATCTTCATCTGTAACTATGGCATTGATGGTTATATCAGTGCAGTCAGCCATACTGTTG
>CASFLA010000055.1 GCA_949295415.1 uncultured Oscillospiraceae bacterium | reverse complement strand
GATAAATCTTTGTTATTTTGAATATCGTGGGATATAAGTTCTTGCCTTCCTCGAAACGGTGTATGTTTCCGTAGCTCAGTTGGATAGAGCGACCGCCTCCTAAGCGGTAGGTCGGGTGTTCAAGTCACCTCGGGAACGCCAGAAACAGTTCAGGCGGTCAAACTGACCGCCTTTTGTCTTTCAAAGAAGCTACAATGAAAATGAATGTTGAAAAGTTCCCTGTGTCCTATGTTTTAGGGAATTTATTGACATTTAACCCTAAATGTGATATACTGTATTCGCTACACGAATCGCATAACTTTCATGAAGAGTGCGCATTTTTACTTGTGGTAAAAATGCATACTCACTTTTCTGCGTTCTCTTATGAAAGTAGCAAAGATTTGTTTAGCAACAATTGGAGGTGCGTTTTTTGTGCGTCTGCTCCGGTCGGCGCACTTTTTGATTTTGGAGGCACTATGATTAACACTGAAAACAAAGAATCGACCAATTTAAGCAAAGTTTCCACACCACAAGAACTCATATCCTATCTTTCTTCAAACGATAGAGTAGATTCATCAAAGCAAGTCTATCACTACACACGATTAGCATCCATTTTAAGTATTATTAAAAGTGGTTATTGGATCGTGCGTTCTCCCAAAGGCATGAATGACAGTTTTGAATATCAAAATTGGGATGAAAGTGATTGGAAAAATATATTTTTCATAAGCTTCATGTCGGAACAAAAAGAAAATATTGGTATGTGGAGCTTATATGCACAGCCATGGACTACCGGAGTCAAAGTATCTATTGATGCCAAAGCGTTTAAAAATTGGATAAAAAACACCAAAACAATTTATAAAGCTAATCCCGAAACATTTGAAGTGTACGAAAACGTTGCATTCACCGTTGGAGAAAATGCCAAAATCAAATATGCTGCAGTAGCATACTCCGATTTTGAATCACACAACGAATCGACTACGGAACATATTCATGTAGGCGGAGCGAAGAACGATGCGTTAAAGGTTGCTACTGGTGTTCCAACACTTGCCGGATACATAAAAAACGATGCATGGGATTATGAGAAAGAAGTTAGATTGCGAATTGACATAGATCGTAATATCGAATGTGAGGCTGTGGCAATAAAATTAACAGAAGAAGTAATTGATGCTATTACAATAATAAAAGGCCCTCGATTTAATGGTGATTTGCAAAAAGCTATTGAAAATGAACTTAAGAAAGCTATCCCTAACGGCGCAAGTCTATTTTTTGATAGAATTGCATCCATCCCCTGCGACAACTGTAATCACGAAGGAAGGAATAAATCATGAAACAAATTAAAACAGTATCCATAATTGTAGCAATAATGCTTATGATGCTTGCATTACCAATGGGAATTACCGCCACGGCAGCAACATCTATCATGGCTGCGTTCACAATATGCTACACGAAAAGAGCGAAGATATTTTGCGGGAACTGTATAAATCTGCCTCTTTCGTTGTACAGGCAATTGCTTTCAAGCAAACCGGAAACTATATCAGCCATCAAAAAGAATTGCTCCAAGTTATATCTTCCGATGAACGGGGCATTGTCGAAACCTTTTTGAATTTGAAAAATGGCGGAACGGTAGATTTCAATTTGATGTCCCAAACATTGTTTGCTTGGTCAAAGAAATGGATTTCTGAAAACCGATAAACAAATTCCAATTTAGCGGTCAATTTTCACTCTACCAACGGTTTACTTCTCCTCACTAAACCAATGGTGGGTGTGTTTTCTCCTCATAATTATCTATACTGAATGCGAAAGGAGGCAGTCTATGAACCAAATTAAAATCGGAAGATTTATTGCCGAGTGCAGAAATAAGGCAAACTTAACGCAAATGCAGTTGGCAGAAAAACTGGGCATCACCGATAAAGCAATATCCAAGTGGGAACGCGGCTTGGCAATGCCCGATACTTCGATAATGCTTGAACTCTGTGATATTCTTTGCATCAGTGTAAACGAATTATTAAGTGGGGAGAAAATCAATATGGAAAACAATAATCAGAAAAACGAACAACTTTTGCTTGATATGGCGAAAGAATTAGAGAAGAAAAACAAAACTATTTGGAATGCAATGTGGATAATCATGACAGTGAGTATCCTTGGATTGATCGGAGGTCTCGCGATCATCGCCTTTTTTATGCCTGAGGGGCCATGGATGCTCGTTGCAATACTTTCACTGTGCGTGGTGTTCCTTATACCGTGTTTCTATGCGTTAAAGCTTGAAGTCAACGTGGGGGCTTATAAGTGCAAAAATTGCGGCTACGAGATCGTACCTACCTATAAGCAGGCACTTAATGCGATGCATAGGGGAACGACACGGTATTTAAAGTGTCCGAAATGCAACAAGCGTACTTGGTGCAAGAAAGTATTGAAGAAGTAAATTCCAATTTAGCGAAGCGAGTTAATTAAATAAAACTCGGTAACAGACCGAGTGAAAAGCGATTAAATAAAGGTATCTTGTGGGAATATAACCGTTTCCCTAAATCCGAACCCCTTGCTAATTCCTATCTAATCAGACCGCTAAAAACGGGGTAAAATTAGCAGTAATTCCGTAACACAGCTTAACACTCAAAGTGCGAAAAAGCCTTGAAAATACGGGATTATCGGGTACAGGAAGTGACTCTACAACCGAGTTTCGAGGTCACTCCTAAGCGGTAGGTCGGAGGTTCGAATCCCCTCGGGAACGCCAAAAAATCAACCCACTGATTGCAGTGGGTTGATTTTGTTTTTTAATAAACTCTTATTTCAAATATCTTGGCAATGTTGCAATTTTTTGTTTTTTCAACCGTTACCTTAACTGCAGTTGCAACAATTTCGGGGAAAGTTATTCTCATTTGTCTCAAATAATTGCCCTTATATTCACCAACCTTTTGCCATTCGCCGTTTACAAGCGCACTGACTGTTACATCTTCTGCAGTCAGGTTAAACTCAGGAACCGCCTGGAATGAATACCGCGGATGAGCTAAATCGGTTGCAGTAGTAACCTGAACCAAATGAATTTTGCCGGGTTCTTTTAAGGTTAAGGTGATACTTTGAGGATTACCGTTATCGGAATACCATGCATTAGATTGCTCAGGCAAATCTCTTATAATTCCGTTTATAACATTATTATAATCGATTGTAAGCTCCTCGGTTTCAGTAGCTCTTTGAACAGTTTCAACCGCAGAACTATGGCTTACTGAAACAGTTGCAGTTCTTGCCTTATCATTTTCATCAAGGTTAGGAACGCCAAAAATAGTCTGGTCATCCTTAATAAGCTGCTGCTGAAGCTCTACAATATGTCCGGTATAAATATCTCTCGGCAAGCAATTATATTTCTTGCAGAAGGCTGCCGCAGTTCCTGCCGCCTGACCCAAGGTTGCAAGAGTGCTTTCAACTCTGGTTGAACCAAGGGCAATATGTGAGAATGATGAGCAACGCGATGCCATAAACAAGTTATTTATATTTCTGGAATAAAGGCATCTGTAGGGTATCGAAACAATTCCGATATGCTTATCCGAGAAAAACGGTCCCTCCTTACCCGAAAACATACCTTTTATATGATGAATATCTAAGGACCAACCGCAATAAGAAATTGTATCAGGGAAAACTTTATCGGGGACAAAATCGTTCTGATTCATAACATAATCTCCCATAAGTCTGCGGTTTTCGCGCTTTGAGTTATGGAGGCAGAGATGCTTTAATTTATAATTTGCCGCTTCCTCTTTTAAATCGCTCGAATTTTTAAGCCAATCGAAATAGCCAACCGCCAAGCAGACCAACTGGTCTCTTGAAAACTCGGTTTCAAAAAGGTCATCGTAGTCGTTTGAGTTTTCCATCCACCATTCAGCCGTATAAATTCTTTTAGCGGTTCTGTAAAGTTCCTTTCCCTCAGGCAGCTTGGTTGCCCATTCGGGTAATTTAAACTCGTAAGGCGAACCGGTATCCTCTGCAAAGAAGGCTCTCATCCCCTCTTTGCCGACAGTCGCACAAAGGCAACCGCTCATTGTATATGTATCGGGAGAAAGAGGTGCTAACTCCTCATTCATCTCATGCTTTGCCTCGCGGCCTATTCTGTAAGCCGCACCTGCATAGTAGCCAAGCCAACCGTCACCGGTGCAATCGGCAAAAAGCGGCGCAGTAAACTTATGCTTTTCAAGGGTTATATTGTTAACGCACTCGATTGATTTAATCAAACCGTTTTCGGTTTCGGCATCAATGCAAAGCTCATTTCTGAAAAGGGTGATATTCTTTTCTTCAGCCACAAGCTTTTCCATAGCGCCCTGCCAGGTAAGGCCAAAATGTTCTTTTGTGCACTTGATTTCATTAGAAATGCCTGTTTCGTGCATACCGAAGTTTTTAGCGCCTGCACCATCAAGGCCAACAGTTCCCTCATCACTTGCGTTTCCGCCAACAAATTCTCTGCCCGAGATAAGCGCAACCTTAAGCCCTGCTCTTGCGGCAGAAAGTGCAGTCGGAACACCGCCGGGGCCTGCACCGACAACAATAAGGTCCCACTCGCCCGCTTCTTTAACCTTAGTATCAATATTTTTAATTTCTGCTCTTTGTTTTAAAAGGCGAGATGTTTCGTTAGAAGGAGTGAAATCAAAATCGTTAGTGATTACAACGGCAGCAAAGCGCGATAGCCAACCGGTTAAATCCTTGGCAGCCAAAGTATGCTCGCCCTTTTTAAGTTCAATATCGCCCGCTATTTCCCAATACCATTTCTGGCTCGGCATCAAGCCTATTGTTGCAGGCAAGTCAATTCCATCAACAACAAGCTTTAGCTGACCGGGATTATAAGGTATTTTCCAGTTTTTAGTTCTGATAAAAACTCTGTAGTATCCGTCCTCATCAACCGAAAATTTGGTTACTGCATCGCAAACAGGCTCGCCGGGAATATCGTTTGCAATAAGATATGACTGACCCATCTCGCGAACGAACTGAGAATCAATTACCCAACCGCCGAAAAACTCAAATTCTATAGCGTCAATCCATATTTTCTGCATATAATCACCTCAAAAGCACAATTTCAAAATATTTTTCGATATTTTGTTGCTTTTTTATCATTTTAACACTATAATTTAATAAAAACTTTCATTTTATGCTCTATTTCTTTTTCTATGTGAGGTGTTTTGATGGATAATTCATTGAAATCCAAAGCCGAGAGTATTAAAAACTATATTGAGCGCTTAGAAAATGATTTCCAATTTATAATCATTATTGATGACCTTTATGACATTTTAAAGCATAATAATTTTGCCGATTTTAAAAATATTGATGCCTGGAGAGTTAATGACTATTGCCTGACCATTAAAAGTGACCGCCACCTACACAGGCGTTGCGTTAATTTAAAATGGTCTAACCTTATAGATTTATTAGAAAAATGCGATGATATTTATGAGCTTAACTGCTATTTGGGAGTCAGAGAGTATATTGTTCCGATAAAGGTTAATAACACCCATATATGCACCGTTTCTGCCAGTGGATATATGGGAAATATAAATCCCAAAACCGCTTTGGCTGTTTGCCACAGATTAAACATCACAGAAAGCGAATTTTATGCGCTCAGAGAATCCGCGCTTAACCCGAATTACACCAGTGACAAAGAAAAGTTCAAAATCTACCTTTCAGTTTTAGCTGATATGCTTAAAGACTATCTTAACGCCTTGCCCGAAGCTGAGAAATATACAAATAAAGACGAGCCACAGAACCAGCACCTTTTAAAAGCAACCAACTTTATAAAACAGAATTGCATCAAAAATATAACCATAAAGGATGTTGCCGATATCTGCTTCGTCAGCCCCTCCTATTTACAGCATATTTTCTCAAAATATCGCGGCCACGGCATAAACGAGGAAATTATAAGAGAGCGGCTGCAGTATGCAAAGACACTGCTTGTATCAACCGATAGGCAGATAAAGGATATTGCCTATTCCTCAGGCTTTACTAACTCCGACTACTTCTGCACCGTTTTCAAAAAGCATTATAAGGTTTCACCTCTGAAATATAGGAAATTTAAACTTATTAACAAATTAAATCATCATCGGTAATTCTCACAATTCTATACGGTTTTTTGTATTTAATTGCATTGTTTATCATGTTTTTTGTTCCCCTACTTTCCCCATCCCAAAAGCATATTACATAATCAGCGATTTGTGCCATTATTTCATTCCTTATCGGTCCTGCTTTTAATCCGTATTTATCCCATTCAGCAGGGATGATTTGTATTTCATAGCCTTTTATTTTGGCATATTTTTCTCCTAGCTTATCAGCCCCTTGGCAACCACACGATAAAAATACTAATGTGTATTTTTCTTTTATTCCTTTTATATAAAATTCTATATATCTTTCCGCTTGCTGATAATTATTATAATTCTTGCTCCCTGCCACAACTATCCTCTTAATCACAATATCACCCGGAATATTTTACTATATTACGATAGTAAACGCAATACTATCTTTTGATAGAACATATACTTATTTATGAGGTGATGAGTTTATGTTCTATCCGCGATTAAGAGATTTAAGAGAAGACCATGATTTAGTTCAAAAGCAGGTTGCCGCTATTCTTGGAATTGACCAACGAGTTTACAGTAATTATGAAACAGGAAAGCGCGAAATCCCGACCAGATTTGTAGTTATACTTGCAAAGCACTATAAAACCTCAACCGATTACATCTTAGGATTGACTAACGAATCGAAACCTTACAAATAAAAAATGACGGGCAGTCGCCCACGCCTCTGATAAAATAATGACACCCCGACAGACTAAAAATCCGTCGGGGTTGATTTTTTGCTTATTAAACTAAATTTTGCCCTCTCCGTCACGCTATGCGTGCCACCTCTCAGTTGAATAGAGGCTATTCCCTCTCCGGCTCCCAAAAGGGGAGGCATTTCTTATATCTTCTTCTGCTGTTTAAGCCAGATATACATTACAAGGCGGTGAGGCAGGAGCTTGGTTAACAGCACCTGAGCGCGAATTGAAAATGCGCAAACCGAAACATCCTTACCTCTTTTCATATCCTTAAACGCTCTTGTTACAACCTGTTCAGAGGTAACAAATTTGTTGTAATATGTAATAACACTGTCATCAACAACGGCTCTATTGAAAAACTCGGTTTTAACCCAACCGGGACAAACGGCGAGAACTCTTATTCCTCTGTTTTTAAGTTCTGCTCCGAGTGCTCTTGAGAAGCTAAGCACAAACGCCTTTGTTGCGCCGTAAACTCCAATATAAGGAACGGGCTGGAAGGAGGAAAGCGAATCTATCTGATAGATTTTTGAACCCTTATTCATAAACGGCAAGGTCACATAGGTCATAGCCACAAGCGCCTTATCATTCAAATCTATCATCTCAAGCTGGTCATCTAACGAGAGGTCGCAAAATGCGCCGAACTTTCCGAAGCCGCTTGCATTAACGAGCACCTTAACCTCTGCACCCGACTCTTTAAGCATTTCCTCGTATTCCTTGATTGCTTCCATTTTAGTAAGGTCAAGAGATATTGCTTTAACGGGTATTGAAACCTCGTCTTTTATTGATTCAAGACGTTCTTTTCTGCGAGCGATAACCCAAAGCTCGTCAAACTGCTCTTCTTTGCAAAGGCGAATGGCAAACTCTCTTCCCATTCCGCTTGATGCACCTGTTACAACTGCTATTTTCATTTTTGTTCCCTCTTCTCTAAATAGATGAGTAAAACCGAAATATCGGCAGGGCTTACACCCGAAATTCTCGATGCCTGACCAACGCTTTTAGGAGCTATTTTCTTAAGCTTTTCTATAGCCTCAAGCCTTAGTCCCTTGATATCATCATAATTTATATCCTCAGGCAAAACCTTGCTCTCTAAGCGGATAGTTTCTTTAACCTGAGCCGCCTGCTTTTCGATATATCCTGCATATTTTATTTCGGTTTCAACCTTTTGCTTGATTTCCGCGGATAATTCCCGGCGTTCCTTATCAAATGGCTTTAGCATCTCATAGCTTATCTGCGGACGCCTTATTAAATCGGCTATTGATGCGCCTGATTTCAATGCGGCGGTATCGTTTTCTAAGAGCATTTTATTAAGGTCATCTGTCGGGCCTAAATGTGTAGCCTCCAAGCGCTCGATTTCGGCGGTTTTTAACTCTTTTCTCATTAAAAACGCCTGATACTCCTTGTTACCGACAAGGCCGATTTCAAAACCTATTGGAGTCATTCTCTCATCGGCATTATCCTGCCTTAAAAGCAATCTATACTCCGAACGCGAGGTCATCATTCTATAGGGGTCCGAGCAACCCTTGGTGCAAAGGTCATCAATCAGTGTTCCAATATATGAGCTGCCGCGTGAAAGAACAATCGGCTCTTGACCTTTGCATTTTCTGGCGGCATTTATACCCGCCAAAAGACCCTGAGCCGCCGCCTCCTCATAACCTGAAGAGCCATTGAACTGACCTGCTCCGTAAAGGCCCTCATGTTCTTTAAGCTCAAGGCTCAAATTCAATGCTAAGGGGTCAATGCAGGAATATTCAATCGCATAGGCGTTTCTCATAACCTGAAGATTCTCAAGTCCCTTTATGGTTTTATAGAACTTTATCTGAACATCCTCAGGCAATGATGATGACATTCCCTGAAGATACATCTCCTCAGTATCAAGTCCGCAAGGCTCAATAAACAACTGATGGCGCTCCTTATCGGCAAAACGGACAATTTTATCCTCTAAACTGGGGCAATATCTCGGACCAACACCCTCAATCACTCCACTGAAAAGCGGTGAGCGATGCAGGTTTTGCAATATTACCTCTTTTGTTTTATCGTTAGTATAGGAAATATAGCAAACCGAACTGTTATTTATGGTTTTTGGGTCAGTGCTATAGCTAAAAGGCGTTATTTCATCATCGCCCGGCTGAACCTCTAATTCCGAAAAATCAATACTGCTTTTAAGCACTCTCGCAGGAGTTCCTGTTTTAAATCTACGAAGCGGAAGGCCTAAAGATAAAAGCGAGTCCTCTAACTCATTAGATGGGAACATTCCGTCAGGACCGCTACTGAAATTAACATCGCCAACATAAATCTTACCCTTTAAATAGGTTCCTGTTGCCAAAATAACAGTTTTTGAAATATATTCGGCGCCAAGCATTGTAAAGCAATGCCAACCGTCTTGGCTTTTTTCAATTTTTGTTATTTCTGCCTGACGAAGATGCAAATTCTCCTGCAGCTCCAAAGTATGCTTCATATACGTGGCATAAGCCCTTCTGTCAATCTGTGCGCGAAGGCTATGAACGGCAGGGCCTTTTCCGCGATTAAGCATTCTATTCTGAATGGTGGTTGCATCTGCCGCCTTACCCATCTCACCGCCCAAAGCATCAATCTCGCGAACAAGATGACCCTTTGCAGTTCCGCCAATCGATGGGTTGCAGGGCATATTGCCGACAGCGTCCATATTGATAGTAAATATTGCCGTTTTACAGCCAAGGCGCGCGGCGGCAAGACAAGCTTCTATGCCCGCGTGACCCGCGCCGATGACCAAAACATCATAATTACCTGCAAAATAACTCATTTAAAATCCCTTATTTCCCAACACAAAAGTGTTCAAATACTTTGTTTGCAACCTCAACGGTTACTCTTTCGCCCGTAATTTCCATTAGTGCGGCCAAGGCATCATCAAGACAAACACCTACGGCATCCATAGTAACGCCTGATTCTAACGCCGCCTTTGCCTCTTTTGATGCCTCTAAAGCTCTGATAGCGCAGTTTCTTTGTCTTTCATTAAGATATACTGCCGATTTTCCGCTAAGGTTTTCCAAATTAACAACTTTCTTTATTTCGGCCAAAAGTTCCTCAAGCCCTGTACCCTCTTTGGCAGAGATTGAAACCTTTGGAATATTGGGGTATTCCTTTGCATCTAACGCCGCGACTTTAATATCGCTTTTATTAAGAACGATAATTATATTTTTGTTATCGGCATTTTTCAAAATCTCACTTGCCTGCGCTAAAACATCGCCTGTGCTATCGAGGAGTAGTAGCACTAAATCAGCAGACGAAATATGCTCTAATGTTCTGCCAACGCCGATTTTTTCAACTGCATCATCGGTTTTATGAATACCGGCAGTATCAAAAAGGCGAAGCCTTATTCCACCAAAATTTATGCTTTCTTCTATAACGTCACGGGTTGTTCCCGCAATCTCAGTAACAATTGAGCGGTCATAGCCTGAAAGCAGGTTCATCAATGTTGATTTGCCCGCGTTTGGCGGTCCTATAATAACGGTTTTTATGCCGTTTTTGATAATTCTGCCTTTATCATAATCATCAATCAGCTTCTGCAACTCGGCATTAGCTTTTTTGAGCATATCGCCCAATTTATCAATTCCGCTAAACTCAGGCTCTTCATCAGGAAAATCGGAGAATGCCGCTATTGTTGCGGCGGCAAAGGTAAGGTCATCCTTAATTTCTAAGCATTTTTTACTAACCGCGCCCGATAGCGCCTCTGATGAAGCTCTTAACGCCTGCTCGTTATCGGCAGAAATAATATCCATAATTGCTTCGGCTTGGCTAAGGTCAATCTTGCCGTTTATAAAGGCTCGTCTTGAAAACTCACCGCGTTGTGCTAAAGCCGCGCCGTTATCTAAAGCCAAGCGCAAAACCTTATTAACAACGAATTCTCCGCCGTGACAGGATATTTCAACAACATCCTCGCCGGTAAAGCTCATCGGTGCTTTAAAAACGAGAGCAACTGCCTGGTCTATAATTTCATTTTCAGTCCAAACATCGCCGAAAAGTGCAGAATAGCCTTTCAGCTGAGACAAACGTTTACCTGAACGAGCCTTAAATATTTTATCAGCAATTTTGACGGCATTTTCACCCGATAAACGAACAACACCTATCGAACCCTCGCCCTCGGGGGTGGCAACAGCGGCAATAGTTGCGGCCATAATTTTTCTCCTTTAAAAATATGAATACTCGATTTTTGATTGCTTGGCAAAGGTTTCGGCTTTTGAGCCTTTATTAACCTTGAATTTAACTCCCTTTCCCATTTCACTAAAGGAATTAACCTCAAAGTTGGTTTCCATTCCTTTAACGGTTATTTCAATATTTTCGCATTTTTCAAAACTGAATTTGCTGACAACTTTAATGTTTTCCTCAATAGTAAGATTTCTAAGGCCAAAGCAGCATGAAAAAGTTGCCTCAGGCAGAACGGTTAAATTGTTTGGCAACTCAACCGTCTTTAAATCATAGCAACAACCAAAGACTGCTATGCCCATAAACGAAACCTCTTGCGGCATCTTAACATTCAATAAAGCTTCGCAACCGAAAAATGCATAATCTCCTATAAAATCAACGCTTTGCATAAGCTCAATATCCTTTAATGCAACGCAGCCATAAAAGGCGGATGCGCCTAAGTATCTGAGCGTTTTCGGTAAGCTTATACCAACCAATTTCTTTGCGGCAGAAAATGCATTATCGGGAATGCGCTCAAGCTTTGAGGGTAAAGCAATATAATTAAGATTACCGCAGCCCATAAAGCAGCCTACACCGAGGACAGTGTTTTCGCCTAAAAACTCAACCCTTTCTAAAGCGGTGCAATTAAAAAACGCATTATTTGAAACCGATTCAAGCGAACGGGGAAGAACAATATTCTTAATTGTTGTATTCTCGTAAAACGCGCCGGAGATACTTTTAACACCCTCGGGGATTATAACGTTTTCATCATCGCCCGTCCATTCAACGAGAACATTATCGCCCGCTATTAAAAATTCATCAACACTGCCTAAATGCCAACCTGTATTATGGAAGGCATAAATGCCGATGTTCTTGATATAATCGGGCAAAATATCCTCAGTTATTGAGCCGCAGCCATAAAACGCGTTATCCGAAATGCCTGCAATCTCAGAATGAAACATAATCTCAGAAACTATGACGTTATCCTTAAAGGCTGAGGAAATATATTTAACCGATTTCGGTATTGTAACTGTTTCATCATCGCCGTTATATTTAATCAAGACTCCGTTGCCAACAACCTCGAACTCCTTGTTGAGTTTATTAAACCAAGGCGTTTTCAAAAAGGCATCGCAACCGATTCTTTCAACCGAGGTCGGAATAACAACCTGCTCTAAGGCTGAGCACATAAAAAACGCGTAATTACCAATATCAGTAACGGTATCAGGAATGGTAATCTTCTTTAAATTGTCATTTCCCATAAATAAGTCAGCACCCAGAACTGCAACCGGCTTGCCCTCAAACTCTAAGGGAATCGCAACCTCATAAGCAGTTGTTGCTTTTTCATAGGATACAATTTCAGAATGGTCCTCATAAAGTATGTAAGAAAAACCGTCCTTAACGCCTGTTTTAATGGGCGATAAGGAAAAGTCATAATCTCTTTTAATTATTTCCTTGTTTTGCTCGTTACAACCAACAAAGCAAATTAAAATCAGCAAAAAGCATAACAAAAAGCTCAATTTCCTCATCTATATTAAACCTCTCAAATAATTAAGCGCAATGACCCATATTAACTAATTAGATATATTATACCATTAACCCCCCTTTCAAGTCAATCTTTTAGAGTTGACGAATCCTACTAAATTATGTATAATTAAACTGTATATTTGTGTTCTTATGGCATTTTGGGGGAGTGAATTTATGGAAGAAATAAAATCCGGGATTAATGAAAGCCAAAACAGCTTAAACTCTAATAAAATAGCCCCGGATACTCCGCTTATTTCAGCGGCAAGAAAAGCTGCTCTTAACGGCTTTAAAACTGCGGCGTTAATTCTTGGCTTAGTTGGCTCGTTAGCGCTTTTTACTTTAAACGGATATATCGGCGCATTATATTTCATTCTTTCGGTTTTTGTTCTTTTAGCGGCAATTTCTATAAACTCTGCCCTTTCCTTTAAACACCCCTTAGCTAACCTTAAAGGCTTAAGCAGAAATGCTTTCTTCTTAATCATTTTGGTCTTAATAATCGTTGCAATACTTGTTGCCGATTACCTAAAATTCATCGAACCCATAAAGGCAGTTATAAATACTTTAAGTGCCAACGCTTTATCGCTTATTCCTATAGACCTGGGAGCTTTGGGAACTTTAGGGATATACCTGAATCCCTTGTTTGCAGTCCTAACCCTGTTGGGTGGCTTTAATGTTGTTTCAATAAGAGCCGTTATCCGCAAGAACCGAGCCTTTGGCTTTTGTTCATTATTACTCTTTATTGTTTGTTTGATTCTGGCGATTTGCTCGCTTACTGTTACTGCAAGCATCGTTTTGAAATTCTTTAATGTTTTAGTAACCCCCGATATAACTGTTCTTTTCGGTAGCGGTTATGCCGCAGCGGCATATTATCTCCTTGCTTCATTAAGCTTTGTTTTTGCCGCTACATATTATATAAACCTTTTCATTAAAACGGAGAAAATCAAAAATGCTCTTTAAGTCAAAATCAAAGTATGATTATTTAATTGTCGGCCTTGGGAATCCGGGAGATAAATATGAAAAAACCAGGCATAATGTCGGCTTCCGCGTAATCGATAAATTAGCAGAAAAATATAACGCCAAAACCTTTAAAAATAAATTCCAGGCACTATATACCGATTGCGATATTGAGGATAAAAAAGTTATGCTTTTTAAGCCTCTTACCTATATGAACAATTCGGGCAGTGCAGTAAGCGAGGTTGTTCGATTCTATAAAATCCCAACCGATAATATCATTGTTATATCTGATGATATTTCCTTACCCGCGGGCAGACTGCGCATCAGGGCAAACGGAAGCCACGGCGGGCACAACGGTTTAAAGGATATAATCGAGCTTCTTGGCACCGATAATATTGCAAGAATAAAAGTAGGTATGGGCCAAAAGCCTTATCCCGATTATGACCTTGCCGATTGGGTGCTTTCCGTCCCCTCAAAAGAGGATACTTTACTTATTGAAAAAGCCGAGGATTCGGCGGCAGACGCTATTAAGGTTATCTTAAAAAGCGGCATTTCTGCTGCTATGAATCGGTTTAACAAATAAAACGGTGATTTTAAATGAAATACCCCTTTTTGCTTGAAAATCTTAAAAAGCAAAAGGATTTCAAAGAGCTTTTAAGCAGTTTTAAGGAGGACTCATTCCCCGTTGCCGCTTTTGGCCTCTCGCATATTTTAAGAGTTGTTACTGTAGCGGCGGCGGCCGAGGCGCTCAAAATAAAACCGCTTATAATCACCCCATCTGACGCGGATAGCGAACGCGTTTTTGAAGATTTAAGCTCTTTAGGCCTTGATTGCTCGGTTTTACCATCGAGAGATTATTGCTTTTTAAGCTCGGCTTCCAGCTCCCACGAGTATGAACATAAAAGAATAGGCACCCTCTCTAAAATTTTAGAGAGGGATTTTGGCGTTGTAGTGGCTTCGGCAGAAGCGGCTCTTTCCAAAACTGTTCCCCCTGCTGTTTTAAAGCAACGCTGCCGGACTCTTGAAGTCGGTCAAGAAAAAGCAGTAGAAGATATTGCCGAACTGCTCATAAACTCGGGATATACAAGAAGCGAGCAGGTTGACGGCGCAGGTCAGTTCTCTGTTCGCGGCAGTATTCTCGATGTTTTCAGCCCAAATATGCCTTTCCCCTGTCGAATTGACTTTTTTGGCGATGAGATTGACAGTATTTCCTATTTTGACGCTTTAACTCAGCGCAGAACGGAAGAAATTAAAGCAATAAAAATATTCCCCACTATTGAAAACGCTCCCGAAAATATGGAGCAGTTTTTAAATAATTTGGAGAAATTATCCAACAAAAAGAATATTTCCGTAACGGCTAAAAAACGCATTCTAGAGGATTTAGAACGCGCAAAAAACGGTGCTACCATTGCTTATGATGCATATTTGGACCTCTGCTTTAGCGAAACTGCAACAGTTTTCGATTATTTTAAGGAACTTCAAAATTCGGGCGATACAACCGCATTTTTCGTTTTTGATACAAACGCAGTTAACGATAGTATAAATTCATTTTTACAACTTCATTTTGAGCAAATAAAGGCACTTTTAGAGGAGGGGGTTTTACCTCCCGGCTTTAAATCGGTTTACCTTGACGGCACGCAGTTTTCTTCGTTACTGACAAACGAGAATACTGTTTTTTGCGATAGCTTCAGCAAAACCTCTTATAATCCCAGCCCCAACAAGCTTATTTCCTTTAAATATGACCAAACAGGACTATCTTCAAGAACCGCAAAAATGTTGGCCGAGGACCTTTTGGACACCCATAAAAAGCTAACCGTTATTTTAGCAGGCGGAGAAAAATCCGCCTTGGTTTTACAAAAAGAATTGTCCGAAAATGGAGTTAGCGCTATATTTGCAGAGCCCGAGAAAATAGGCACCGAAGGCATATATGTTACAACAGGCATTCTATCCTCCGGACTTAATATTTCATCATTGGGTCTTTCGGTTATAGCCTTTGGCAGAAGCATAACTACCACACGCCGCAAAAAATGGAATAAGGGCACCGCCGTTGGCTCATTAGAGGAGTTATCGCGTGGCGACTATGTTGTTCATGCAACACACGGCATCGGTATATTCAGCGGTGTTCAGCAAATAACCGCCCACGGCATGACAAGGGATTATATTAAAATCTCATATAAAGGCAACGATGCTCTTTATGTTCCCGTAACCTCTCTTGACTTAGTTTCCAAATATATAGGCAACAGCGAAGACGGCACCGTTAAAATAAATAAATTAGGCTCAACCGATTGGACTAAAACGAGAAGCCGCGTTAAAAAAGCGGTTAAGGATATGGCTAAGCAGTTGACCGCGCTTTACGCCAAAAGAATGTCCCAAAAAGGCTTTGCCTTCTCTCCTGACGGTGACCTGCAATCCGATTTTGAAAGCCGCTTTGCTTTTGACGAAACCGAGGACCAGCTTCGTTGCGCCGACGAAATAAAGCGCGATATGGAGCGTGCCGTTCCTATGGATAGGCTTTTATGCGGAGATGTTGGTTTGGGCAAAACCGAGGTTGCATTAAGAGCCGCATTTAAATGTATTGCCGAAGGCAAGCAATGCGCAATCTTAGTTCCGACAACCATTCTTGCATGGCAGCATTACAACACCGCTTTGGAACGTTTTTCCAATATGGCGGTTGAAATCGAAATGCTTTCGCGCTTCAGAACAAAGGGCGAGCAGGAGAAGATTAAGAAAAATTTAGCGGTTGGCAATATTGACCTTATTATCGGAACCCACGCCATAATTTCAAAGGACGTTAAATTCAAGGATTTAGGACTTATAATTGTTGACGAGGAGCAGCGCTTTGGCGTTGCCCAAAAGGAAAAACTAAAGGAGCTTTTCCCCTCTGTTGATGCTCTGACCCTTTCTGCAACACCAATACCCAGAACACTTAATATGGCGCTATCCGGACTTCGCGATATGTCATCAATCGAAGAAGCGCCGCAAGACCGCCGCCCCGTTCAGACCTATGTTTTAGAGCAAAACACAGCCGTTATTACTGAGGCAATCAACAAGGAGCTTCGCCGAGACGGTCAAGTTTACTACCTGCACAACAGAACTGAAAGTATTGACTCCTGTGCCTTTAAAATTTCCGAGCGCCACCCTGATGCAAAGGTTGCGGTCGCTCATGGCAAAATGGGCGAGGAAGAACTTTCTAAGGTTTGGAAACAGCTTATTGAGCATGAAATTGATATCCTCGTTTGCACAACCATTATCGAAACGGGTGTTGACGTTCCAAACTGCAATACTCTAATAATTGAAAATGCTGACCGTTTTGGTTTGGCTCAGTTGCATCAGTTAAGAGGCAGAGTTGGCCGCTCGCATCGCTCGGCATACGCTTATCTTATGTTTACTCCCCAAAAGGCGCTTAGTGAAATATCCCAAAAGCGACTTGATGCTATCCGCCGCTTTACCGAGTTCGGTTCAGGCTTTAAAATCGCAATGCGCGACCTTGAAATCAGAGGAGCAGGAAGTATTTTAGGCGGCGAACAGCACGGGCATATGGAAGCCGTTGGCTACGATATGTATCTGAAAATGTTATCCGACGCCATTGCCGAAGAAAAGGGCGAAACTGTTATCGATACAATAAAGGAATGTCTTGTTGATATAAGAATAAGCGCCCATATTCCCGAACAATATATTTCTTCTTTACCCCAGCGTCTCGCCGCTTATCGTAGAATTGCGTCAATCAGAACCAATGAAGATGTTTTAGATGTTACCGATGAGCTTTTAGACCGCTACGGCGACCTGCCGCGTCAAGTAGAGGACCTTATAAGCGTTTCGTTCCTTAAGAATATTGCGGCATCATTAGGGATTACTGAAATCAGCGAAAGAAATGACCGCCTTTTACTCTATGTTGAGGGTTTGACCGAACCTGTTTCAAGGCTTATAACCTCTAGCCTTAAAAAGCGTGTTCTCTTTAGTGCAGGAACAAAACCCTATCTTGCGGTAAAACCCGAGGGTAAAGAAAATATGATAGAAACCTTAAAGCAAGCGCTCGACGCTATGAGGGACAGTAGTTGTTCATAAGTGCTTTACAAAACGCAATAAAATAGTGCTGGACTTTTTATTAGTATTAGGATATACTAAATTTGTGTTTAATTTCTTCTTTAACTATAAGTTAAAGCGAATGAATAGGAGTTATTAAAAATGAGGAAAATTTCAAGAATAGCGGCTTTGGTTCTTGCAATCGTTCTTATCGCTTCGGTTGCAATCGGCTGCCATAAAAAAGATGAGATTGCCTATAAAATCGGCGATTATGAGTTCACCTCTGCTATGTATAGCTGTGTGCTCAGTGTTTCGGCCTCTGATGCCCGTTCGGCAATTTCAGAATTTGTTTCAAATGAGGGCAAAAGCACCAAAGACATCAAGTATGATGAATATAAGTTCAACGATAAAGGCGAAGTCAGCAAGGACGGAACCGTTTCTTATAAGGATTATATTCTCAATAAAACAATGACCACCTTAAAGCAGTATGTTGCAGTTGAAGAGCTTCTAAGTGAAAAGAAGCTCACTGTTGATGCTGATTATATTGAGCAAGCCAAGGTTCAGGCAAGCTATTATTGGTATGTTGGTTGCGATTACAGCACCTATGAATACTATGCCGCCAACGGTGTTGACCCCTCAGGTTATTTCTCCCCCTATGCTACCTTCTTTGAGAAAAACGGTGTTGGATTTTCAACCTATGAAAAATATATGGTTAACGAGTATAAATACAACTTCCTCTTTGATAAGATTTACGGTGAGAAGGGTGAAAAGGAAGTTCCTAAGACCGAACTTACCGAGTATCTCAACAAGCATTATGCTATTGCCGATTCTATAGACCTTTCAACTGCAGACAGCGAAGGCAAGGCTCTTTCCGATGAGAAGAAAAAAGAGGTTAAGGAAAAAGCAGATAAGCTTTTAGAGGAGCTTAAAAAGGGTGAAAAGTTTGATAAGGTTTATAACGATTATCAGGAGTCTTTGAAGACCACCTCCTCTTCCTCTTCAACAACAACTTCTTCCGAAACCTCAAGCGCTTCGAGCACTGCTACCTCCTCTGCCGCAACTTCATCGGGCGAAAAGGAATATACTCCCGAGGCTTATGTAAATGTTTTCGGCGATAAGGAAACCACCTATGAGAATGACCTTTTCGATGAGGTTTACAAATTAAAGCTTGATGAATTTGCTATCTTAGAGGATAAGGATGCTTTATGCTATAAGGTTGTTGCTCGCCGCGATATCTTAAAGGAAGAATATTGGCTGAAAAACTTCCGATCCAGCATCACCTTCACCTTAAGACAGGATGAGTTTGATAAGACTCTTGCAGATAAAACCACTGATGTTTCGGTTACTGCTGACGAATTTGCATTAAAGCCCTTCACCGTTGAAAAGATTAAATTCGACTAAAAAACCAAACTTAAAAATTCTCCGGGAATTGTCTCGGAGAATTTTTTAGCCTTAAAATTTATAAAGGAGACCTTTTATGGCTTTAGAAAGTATCAACTTGGTAAAAGGAGTAAATTACACATTTATCCCCTCCGATTGCTTTAAGACGACATATATCGCGTTCAATATCTTAACACCTTTAAAGAAAGAAACAGCGGCCGCTAATGCTTTAGCCGCAGCGCTTATGAAAAGCGAAACCTTAGAATATCCCGACCTTTATTCTTTAAACCGTAAGTTAGCCTCTCTTTATGGCGCTACCGCATTTAGTTGGGCATCAAAATCGGGCGACTGGCAGGAAATAACTATAGGAATGCTGGTTAATGATAGCCGTTTTTCTCTCGATAATGAGGACACTGTAGCCGAAGCCGCAAAGCTTTTAAACGATATGGTTTTAAACCGATATTTTTCCAAAAAAGCCTTTTCAACTTCGGCAATCGAGCGCGAAAAGCGCTTGCTTACAGAAAAAATCGAGGGCAATCTTAACGATAAAAGAATATATGCAAGAAACCGCTGCGTTGAAAAAATGTGCGAGGGCGAACCATTTGGACTATCGGCAGACGGAACTGTTGAAAGCGTTGCTGCGCTCGGCTCCGATGATATTAGCCTTGCTATAGAAGGTCTTATTAAAACTGCATTTATATCGGTTATGGTTGTTGGTGCTATAGAGCCGCTCGGTTTTAAAGAGCAGCTATTAGATAACTTTAAAAAGGTTGAAAGAAATTATAAGGAATTACCCTTGCAAATTGAATGCACTGCTTCAAATCCCATTAAAACCGCTATCGATAAAATGCAGGTTAACCAAGGTAAGCTTGTTTTAGGACTCAGAGGTAAAGCACTCCCCTTGTATAAAAACTCGGTTGCCGCGAGAATTATGTGCGATATTTTTGGTGGCGGCCCTTATTCCAAGCTTTTCTGCAATGTTCGCGAAAAGCTAAGTCTTTGCTACTACTGCAGAGCTTCGGGCGTTTGGAAAAAAGGAATCATTCTTATTGACAGCGGAGTTGAAAGCTCTAATATTTCCGCGGCTAAGGATGCCATTTTAAAAGAGTTTGATAATATGAAAAACGGCAATTTTGAAGATAATGATATTGGCTTTTCCAAACTTGCTATGAAAGATACGATAATGTCCTTGTTATCCGACCAATTCCAATTAGCCAACTTTTATAAAGAGCGCATTAGAGAGGGAGAAATAGTAACTCCCCATGAAGCTTTGGCTATTATTGACTCTATAACTAAAGAGGATATTGTAGCTGCGGCAAAAAGCTTCCTGCTTGATACAGTTTACACCCTTATCCCCGAAGAAAAATAAAGGAGAACGACAATGAGTTTTACAATTAAAACGCTTCGCACAAAAAAAGCCGATGAAGAATGCACAGTTGCCGTTCATTCATCGGGCCTTAAAGTATATTTGAGCACTAAGGAAAGCTTTACTAATAACTATGCCGTTTTTGGAACCCATTACGGTTCTATTGACACTGAATTCGCCGTAAACGGCGGAGAAATGATAAGCGTTCCCGAGGGCATCGCCCATTTCTTGGAGCATAAACTCTTTGAAGGCGAGTACGGCGATGCGTTTACAAAATATGCCGTAACCGGCGCTTCGGCAAACGCTTATACTTCATTTAACAGAACCTGCTATCTTTTTAGCTGTTCGGGTAAATTTTATGAGAATCTGGATATTCTCCTTTCCTTTGTAAGCTCACCTTATTTTACCCCTGAAACAGTTCAAAAGGAACAGGGCATTATCGGTCAGGAAATCCGCATGTATGAGGATGTTGCAGGTTGGAGAGTTTTGTTTAATCTGCTTCGCGCAATGTATCACAACCACCCTGTTAATATCGAGATTGCGGGAACAAAAGAATCTATTGCCAAAATAACCGATAAAACCCTTTATGACTGTTATAAAACCTTTTATAACCCTTCAAATATGTTTGTTTGCATTTGCGGAAACTTCGAAGTCCAAAGGGTTTTAGATATGATAGATGAAAAAATTGAAGATAAGGGCAAAACCGAGATTATCCGCTCAACTCATAGTGAACCCGATACCATCGTAAACGCTTATATTGAGGAGAAAATGGAGGTTTCCATGCCGCTGTTTGTTGCAGGCATAAAGGATACTGAATGGACAATTAAAAGAACCTCAAAGAATATTGAAACCGCCAACCTTTTCCTTGAGCTTGTTGCAGGCAAAACCTCCCCTCTATATAACGAGCTTTTATCAGAGGGACTTATAAACAACAATTTCTCAACCGAGTATTTTTACGGAAACGGATATTCTGCTCTGCTTTTTGAGGGCGAATCAAACAATGCAAGGCTTGTTCAAGAACGAATTTTAGCGGCCATAGAAG
Source organism: uncultured Oscillospiraceae bacterium (assembly GCA_949295415.1). Classification (GTDB taxonomy): domain Bacteria; phylum Bacillota; class Clostridia; order Oscillospirales; family Acutalibacteraceae; genus UMGS172. The sequence goes on along the minus strand of CASFLA010000055.1, from coordinate 24,897 downwards.
AAATTAAGCAAAACGGCACCGATGAATCTTTGTTCGGGGATTTAAAGCGTAAGCTATACGGTAAAAAAATTCGCGCCTATTCCGATGCTGAGGGTTCGGTTGACGAAATGATAGGTTGCATTATGGAGGATTTTGAGCCCTTCGAGTCATTGACTGCTCTCGAAAGTGTCTCATTAGAGGATATCAAAGCATTTGCCAATCAGTTAAAAGCAGAAAATTTTGCACTTTCTGTTATTTTACCTGCAAAAAATTAAAATTCCCTCTTTTTTAAATATAAGATTTATTATATAATAGACTTAATATAAAACTTTTGGAGAAAAACTATGCAGCTACTGACCACCTATGATGTTAATCTGTTCGGTATAAAGATGACCTTTGATTCGGTTGCTTTTACCATCCCTATTGGCGACGGTTGGGATATTTATTGGTATGGCATATGTATTGCTTTAGGCTTTTTGCTAGCCATTATCTACTGTTTTATCCGCGCCAAAAAATACAATGTTGATGTTGATGCGCTTACCGATGTTGCCCTTGTAACAACTCCTTTGGCAATTCTTTGCGCAAGGGCTTACTATGTTATTTTTTATCCCGGCAAGCTTGAGATAAAATCGATTTGGGATTTCCTTGGTGTTTCAAGCGGCTCAGGTGTTGCAGGACTTGCTATTTTGGGCGGCGTTATCGGTGCTGCCGTTTTCGGCGCCATAATGTGTAAAATCCGCAAGGTTAACATTCTCGACGCGTTTGACCTCGCTGCCTCAGGCTTCTTTATCGGTCAGGCTATTGGCCGTTGGGGCAACTTTTTTAATCAGGAAGCCTTTGGCTCATTGACCAACTTCGGTATGATGTCCAACGGCGTTGCAAGCTTTATTGCCGACCATAAGATTTCTTTCGGTCTTGGTGAGGTTTCAAAAAGCGAGATGTTGATTTATCTCGAACAAAACGGCCTTTTTGTTCATCCAACCTTTCTTTATGAATCAATTTGGTGCATCTTAGGCTTTGTCCTCTTACATTTCCTTGGCAAGAACAGAAAGTTCAAAGGTCAGTTGGCATTAACCTATGGCGCTTGGTATGGCTTAGGCAGAATGTTTATTGAGGGGCTTAGAACCGATAGCCTCTATTTAGGACCTTTAAAGGTTTCTCAATGGCTTTCGGGTTTATTGCTCGTTATCTGCTCCGTTTTAATTATTTATAATCTTTATAAGCTCCGCCAAAAGAAAAATGACCTTACCTATGAATCGGTATTTAATGAGGTCGATTCGGCAACAGTTAAAGGTGTTGCCTATTATGAGGGCGAGGAAGCAGAAGCGGTCGAGCAAGCCGAAAGCGAAACTGTTTCAGAAGAACAAAACGAACCCGAGAAGGAAGAGGAATAACATGGCTCAGATTATTAGCGGAAAAGTCATTTCTGCCGCTGTAAAGGATAGAATTAAGGCAGAGGTTCAAGAATTAAAACAAAAGGGCATAACTCCCGGTCTTGCAGTTATAATCGTTGGCAATGACCCGGCATCCGAGGTCTATGTGGCATCTAAAGAGCGCGCTTGTGCGGAGCTTTCGATGTATTCAGAAAAATATGCTCTTCCCGAGCAAACAACCGAGGAAGATCTTTTAAAGCTTGTTAATGAGTTAAACAACCGCGATGAGATTCACGGGATATTATGCCAGCTGCCATTACCTAAGCACATAAACGAAAAAACAATTCTTGATGCAATTTCTCCGTTAAAGGATGTTGACGCCTTTCATCCGCAGAATGTTGGAAAAATAATGATTGGCGATTATGATTTCCTCCCCTGCACCCCTGCAGGAATTATGGAGATGCTTAAATACTCTTATATTGACCCCTCAGGTAAGCATTGCGTTGTTATCGGAAGGTCAAATATTGTTGGCAAGCCTATGGCTATGCTTATGCTTCATGCAAACGCAACTGTAACCATCTGCCATTCAAAAACAACAAATCTTAAAGAAATTACCAAGCAGGCAGATATCCTTGTTGCCGCAGTCGGCAGAGCAAACTTTGTTACTGCCGATATGGTAAAGCCAGGCGCAGTTGTTATTGACGTTGGAATGAACAGACCCAACGGAAAGCTTTGCGGAGATGTTAATTTCTCAGAGGTTGAGCCGATTGCCTCGGCTATAACCCCTGTCCCCGGCGGCGTTGGCCCGATGACAATTTCTATGCTTATGCAAAACACCCTTGCGGCCGCAAGACTTAAATTAAAGTAACTAACTAGAAAAAATTCAAGGAGGGATAAAGGTGAAAAAGGCTCTTGTTTTGCTCATTATAATTATATCTGTTTTCACCGTTAGCCCTGCCTTTGCCGCAGCTAAAGAGCATAAGGTGCTTGATGTAACATTTACAGTTTCTGATGAATACAAGGTTTATAAAAAAGAAGATGTTTCACCTCAGAATGTTATAAACGGCTTTGAGTTTGCCGCAATTTCTAAGGATGAAAAGCATCAGATTCAGCTTCGCTGCACCACTACTCAATTCTCAAATGAAACGGGCAGCTTCTACGGCGTTGAACATAGTATGGTTATCCCCGTTGCAAAATCATTGTTTGAGGACAACTATGATATTGTTACCTTCAACAATATGGTTTACATTAAGAATGTTTCAAATAGCGGCACCGTTATTTATGTAACCGTTTACGGTAAAAAACTTTACACCTTTAGTTATTTTGGAAACGATGCTTCAAAAATCGGAAAATTTATGAGTGGTGTTTCCTTCCCTGCTTTAGCGGCATCAAAAATAAAGGTTGCTATTGTTGCTGTGCTCATAATATTTATTTTAGCGGCATTAGCATTCCTTTATCTGCTTATCCGCTCATTTGTAAATGATTATAACAGGCATAAAATGGAAACCAGTGAAAATATCGTTAGCCAGTATATCAAAATTAAAAGAAGAAAGTATTAAACCCTTTATATAAATTAAAGTTTTTTTTGGGGGTAAACCGTGCGCTCGATAAAAAAAATAAAGGTTAATGAACAGTATAGAGTTCCTCCGCCTAAAAGCATTAAAGAAGTTCCCAAATACTTAAAAGAAGTAGTTGGCTCATTTTTAAAAAGACTTTTTTATATTTATAAGCTCGTTTGGGAAGCCAAGAAGTCAATGCTCTTAGCTATGAGTTTTATGGCGCTCGTAGATGGTGTTCTTCCCGTTGCCGGCGCCGCGATTTCTGCCGCGCTTATCAACACCTTGGCAGGTGTTGTAACCCATGAGATAACCGAGTTTTCAGCCGTTTACTTGTTGCTTATCTTACAAGGGCTATACCTCGTTGTCCGCTCGGTTATAACCCATTCTGAAACCATTATTTTGCGCTTGGCAGGTGAACTGGTAAGCAACCATATCAAGCTCAAGATAATGAATAAATCAAAAAATATTGATTTGGGCTGCTATGACTTACCCGATTTTTATTCTAAATTAGAAAACGCCAATCGCGAAGCAGGTCATCGCCCCATAGAAATAATGCGCTCAACCTTTACCGTTATAAGCAGGCTTATAAGTATGCTTAGCTTCGTTCTAATCCTTATAAGCGTTAGCTGGTGGGCGCCGATTTTTATAATTCTGCTCTCTTTGCCAACCGCTATTGTGAGCTTTGTATATCGCAGGAAAACAGTCGATTATATGTGGTTCCATTCAAAAGAGCGCAGGCAAATGAATTATTACTCAAGCGTTTTGGTTAATAAGGATATGGTTAAAGAGGTTAAAATTCTCGGCATATCCGACCATTTGATTGATAAATACAAATCCGTTTTCTCGAAGTATTTCAGCGGAATTAAAAAGCTCGTTGTAAGCGAAAGCTTCTGGAAAATCTTGACTACCGTTGTTACTACCGCCGCTAATTGCCTCCTGCTTATTTTCATTGCAAAAGGCGTATTTGACGGTAAAATAGAAATTGGCGATTATACCCTTTATGCAGGCGCATTGAACAGTATTATTGCAGGTGTTGCAACCATAATTTCAACCTCAGCTATTGTTTACGAGGGAACCTTGTTTATAAACAATATGATTTCCTATATGGAACAACCTAAATCAATCGTTCCTAATGTTTCAAAGCCTGAAGCGGTTGAAAGACATATTGCTCATACCATTGAATTTAAAAATGTATCCTTCTGCTATCCCGGCACCGAGGACTTTGTTTTAAAGGATGTCAGCTTTACAATCGAACCCGGTCAGACCGTTGTTTTGGTTGGCTTTAACGGCTCAGGTAAAACTACGCTTATCAAGCTTCTTATCAGGCTTTATGATCCAACAATCGGTGAGATTTTATTGGACGGCAAGGACATTAAATCTTATGATGTTAATGAGCTTTACAAGATATTCGGTATCATCTTCCAGGATTTCGGAAAATACGCTATGACTGTAGCCGAAAATATTGCGCTCGGCCAGATTGATAAGGGCATAAAAGAAAAAGACATCGAGCTTGCCGCAAAGCAAGCCGATGCCGAAATGTTTATTAAATCCCTGCCCGATAGTTATAATACTCCGCTTATGCGCTGGTTTGAGGATAACGGAATTGAGTTATCAATCGGTCAATGGCAGAAGCTCTCAATAGCAAGAGCCTTTTACAGCGACTCGGATATTCTCATTCTTGATGAACCAACCGCCTCGCTTGACCCGATGGCAGAACAACAGATTTTCAACCAGTTTGATGAATTAAGAAAAGATAAAACAAGCATTTTCGTTTCTCACAGATTATCGAGCGCAACCATCGCAGACAAAATCATCGTTTTAGAAAACGGCAAGGTTATCGAAATTGGCAACCACCGCGAACTTATCGAACAAAACGGCCACTACCGCAAAATGTTCGAAACACAGGCTAAGCGCTACAAAGAAAACTAAATACTATCTTGATAATCTCCCGTGACCGAGCGTTGCGGGAGATTGTTCTTTAAATGCGGTTTCTCCGTCTTTAAAAATGAGAGATGAAGCGCGAACAACCGAAGCCGTTCCATATTTTTCATTGATTTTATCCTGCGCGCTTTCTAAAATATCGCGCTTTAAATGACGCCCGTCATCAAAAAGGGATAACTGCCCCTTTTCTGCATAAGGGAAAAGCCGAACCGCCCTGACGCCTAACGACCTCAAAGGCAACTCAAAATCATAGTTTTCCTTAAGCAGCTTTATGCCCTCCTCAGCTATAAAAATTGAGGACTGGATTGAATCATTTAGTTGCTTTGTAAACTCGGCGGTTTTAAGCTTCGTATCCCTTATATGAACGGATATTCCAAAGGCCTCCATATTTTCCTTGCGCAGCTCCTTGGCAACCTCCTCGGAAAGCCTGATCATAACCCTGTATGCCTCATTAAAATCAATAATATCCTTGGGGCAGGTTGTTGAGCGCCCAATGCTCTGCGGCTTATATTTAAAATCGCTTTTCATTACGGGTGAATTTTCGTTTCCATTGGCATAATTCCATAACAAAACGCCGTTTTTGCCAAGCCTTAAATCTAAAATTTCGGGGTCAACAGTTGCTAAATCGCGAACGGTGTAAATAGCAAGGTCATTCAGTTTTTTCTTGGTTGAAGGGCCGACGCCGAGCAAGCATTCAACCTCCATAGGCCAAACAATCTCTTTAAAACTATCATAGGGAATACTGCTTACGGCATCGGGTTTTTTAAGGTCAGAACCCAACTTTGCAAAAATCTTGTTAAAGCTGACGCCTGCCGAAATAGTAAGCCCCAATTGCTCCTTAACCTCTTTTCTTATGCGGTCAGCTATCTCCACGCCTGTTCCGAAAAGCCTATGGCTTCCCGTAACATCAAGCCAGCATTCATCAATGCCAAAGGGCTCAACCAAATCGGTATAACGCTCATAAATTTTACGAACAAGACCTGAAAAATAAGTGTATCTCTTAAATTCGGGCGGAACAACTACGAGGTTTGGACATTTCTGCTTTGCCTGCCGGATAGGCTCACCCGTTTTTATGCCGAATTTTTTAGCGGCCTCATTTTTGGCTAATATGATTCCGTGGCGCTCTTCTACACTTCCGCCAACTGCAACCGTTTTACCCTGAAGCTCAGGATTATCACGCATAGCAACCGAAACATAAAAGTTATTAAGGTCACAATGCAAAATAGTTCGCATAAAAGAACACCACCCTTCTTTAAAAATCTTGCCTATTTATTATAGAACATTTGTTCGAACTTGTAAAGTGAAAATTTTGCCAAAATAAAAAGTCCAAGACATCTAGCCTTGGACTTTTTATTCTACAAAACGCGACTGCTATGGCAGGTAAGATAAATAATCTGCCTTCTTTTTGCTAACTTTTTAAGTAATTCCATAGCATTAGTAAGCCTTGTATCATCAAGGTTTACAAAGGGGTCATCTAAAATGAGCATAGGGGCTTCGCCGTCATAAAGAGCATCGGCCAAGGATAATCTCATGCAAATATTAAGCATATCCTTATAACCCGAACTGAAATAATCTTTATCTCTTGCGGCACCCTCGCGCGATAACTCAATAGACAGCGAATCATCTAGCAACATTTCGCCAACATCTTCGCCGTAAACGAGCTTGGAATACTCCTTCATTCTATCTCTCATAACCGTTAAATAGCGCGATGAAAGGTTAGTTTTTGCCTGCTTCAGAAGCTCGATTGCTTTATCTATCGCAAACAGGCGCTCATTTGAAGTATCTATATCAGATTTTATAGCCTCAAGCTCTGCTTGAAGGTCAGGAAGCTCCAAGGCTATGGCCTCATAAGAGTTGATTCTCGCATCATATTCTGAAATACGATTAGAAAGCTCATCTATTTCCTTTAGCACCTGCTTTTCCTCATTGATGAGCTCCTCACGCGATTTTTCGCTAATGATTACTACAGCCTCATTTTTAGGAATAGCCTCGAGCTTCTCTCTTTTACTGTTAAGCTCATCATTAAGCTTCAATAGGGTTGATTTATCGTTTTTAATGTTCTGAATAACTTCAACTGTTTTTAAAACTGATTCGCCCAACACCGATATAAAGAACTCATCAATTAAGTTCTTTTCGCAGTCTGCCGCCGATTTATTAGTTTTTATTTCGGCTATCCTTGCTTTCTCCTCGCTGCTCAGGCGCTCAATTTCCCTTGCCTCATAAATAACTGCTTCAAGCTCTTTTAAGGATATTTGAGGATTTAACGAAAGTGCTTCTAATCGCGCCGCGACTTCCTTCTCCATTAAGGCGGTTTTTGCTAATTTTTCTGCATAGTCGGCAGTCTTTGCCGTATTGACTCCACCACCGGCAATCATACCTTTGAGCAATAAAAATCCGCCTGCCATAGCAGCGATAAAGCCCAAAACAAGTAAAATTATTCCCAAAATAAGAGAATGTAAAATGCCTACAACACCAACACAAACCAGAGCCGCTGCCAAAATTAGCATTATAATTGGCAACTTGCTTTTTTTATTGTTAAGGTTGGGACTTACACCCTGTAATGCCGCCTTACAAACGGCAACTTCATTTAGAGATTCCTTTATTTTTATAAGCTCATCAACGCTTAAATTTGCCGAATACTTTTGCTTAAGGCTATCAAGCTTTACGGCATCAGCCGTTTGAGCCTCTAAAACCTTAATTTTGCTCATTATCCCGTCAAAAGCATAAGCACGATTTGATATTTCATCAATTTTTGCTTCTTTAGGGAATCCGTTTTTATATTTATTGTTCAGTTGGTTGATTGAACTTTCTATTGCTCTGATTTCGGCTGTAATTTCTTCTCTGCGTTTGTTTTCAGCAATAATTGCATCATTTGAAGCTGCTGCTGCAATCTGCTTTCTCAAAGCATCAAGCTTTATTGAAAGTTCATTATTATTTGCCGCGCAATCGGATTTTAATTTCTCTAATTTTAACAAGGTTTCGTTTGCATTTTTTGCTTCGGCGATTTTTCTCTCGGTTTCCCTATATTTGCTCTCTAAATCTGCAATAAAACCCTTGTTACCTCTTTGGGTGGCATAATAGGTTCTTCTTGTGTTGAGTTTCTTTATAGCGTCATCAAAATTTCCAAGGTCGTTGCTATCCTCTAAAAGACCGGTCAGCTTGGCAGAAAGCGAGGTTGTCATAGATGAATCCAACTGCATCTGCGGCATATAAACGCTCTTCTCCATACCTTCTGCGTTTATTCCAAAAAGCTCCTCGCCGATATTCTCTGAAAAATCATTAGACTCGGTTCCTTTATCCAAATCTAAAAGGCGGAAGGTATCGTCTTTTGGTCTTGCGCCAAAGAATCTCTCAATGCGGTATTTTCTGCCGTCTGCCTCAAAATCAAGGCTGCCGCCGAAAGCGCCCTGCTGCCAAGGATAATATTTCTTTCGTTCATTATCCTTAAGGCTCTGATGATTGCTTCCCGAAAATGAATAAAACATCGCCTTTATAAAAGCGGCAAGGGTTGATTTTCCAAACCCGTTTTCTTCTTTGATGGTGTTAAGTCCATCAGAAAAGTTGACAGAATAGTTTTCTAAGGTGCCAAAATTTTTAACATTTACCGATAAAAGCTTCATTTACAGCACCTCCATTGAGCTAAGTGCCGCAATTCCGCATTCGATAACGCGATCGCGCTCTTTTTCGGCCATATCGCTTTCAAGGCAGAGTCTTATAAACTCGCCCTTTAAAGAAATATCATTTTTAAAATCATCGGAATTGATGGCAATTCTCGTTTTATCCGCAACCTTTGAGAAGAAAAATTTGCGGTCAAGAACCTCTTTTATAAGCTCTAAATCCTTTCTGGCATTAAACGGAATATTTCCCGCTAAAACAACCTTAACCATTGCGGTTTCATTGATATTCTCAACCGATTGCTCAACCTTTTTCAAAATTTCTGCAGCATTATCAAGACCCGAAATATCAACAGTAACGGTTAATATATCGCGATGTGAGGTCTTAATAAACTCCTTGTCAAACCCATTTTCATCAATATTTAAAACTACAAAGCCCTTGTCTCCGCATTCGTCAAAGCCCCTGCCCTCTAAGCAGCCCGAATAGCACCATTTTCCGCGCTTATCAATTTCGCCCTCGGAATATGAATGATAATGGCCGAGTGCCAAATAATCAATGCCCTTATTGGCAAGCTCCTTAACATTTATAAGGTCCTCGCCGAAAGAGGTTGAAATGCCACCATGCATAGTTACAATGTTAAACTTATCAGAATCGAGCAACAGACTTCTGTAAATGCTCATATAGTTATCATTAGTAAGCTCTGCACCTGATATAACAACATTTCCGTAAGAAAAGCTTGTCCATTCATTTGAAAAGAACTTCAGATTCTTTGGAACATCATGTGATAAAAGGTTTTTCCCGTTATCATGATTTCCCGCAAGATACAAAAACTCAACACCGCTTGCCTCTTTTATTTTACCTAAAACTGCTTCAGCAGTATTGTTTGAAATTCGGCTTGTATCAAAGAGGTCACCCGCAATTATAACTGCGGTCACTTTATTGTTTACAGCATAATCAATCATCTCTAAAAACGAAAGCAAAATCTCACTTTTGCGCTTGCTTGAAGCCTTAGTGGGTAAATTTGATTCCATTTTTGAATCGAGATGAATATCGGCAGTATGAATTATCTTCATTTTTTACTCCCTGGAAAATTACTTAATATTTTTTTGGCAAATCTCATTGAAACAACATCTTTCGCAAAATGCTTTTCTTGCGGTGCAAACCGCCCTGCCGTGAAGCACGGCGCGATGACAAAACGCGTTGGATTCTAAAGGCGGCAATATATCCCGCATCGCATTTTCAACCTTTAAGGGATCGGTTGTGTTAACAAAACCTAAGCGGTTGCACAGGCGGATAAAATGAGTATCGGTAACAACGGCAGGCTTATTATAAATATCGCCAACAACTAAATTTGCGGTTTTTCTGCCAACACCGGGCAGCTTTGTCAGCTCCTCGATAGTATCAGGGACCTTGCCCTCATAGTCGGAGCATATCATTTTAGCAATGCCGATAAGGTCCTTTGCCTTGGTTTTATAAAGACCGCAGGTTTTTATAAGCTCTTCAACCTGGCTTAGCTCTGCTACTGCCATATCTGCGGCGGTTGGGAATCTTTTAAAAAGTGCGGGAGTTACGATATTGACTCTCGCATCGGTGCATTGTGCCGAAAGCCGCGTTGCTATAAGAAGCTGAAAAGCATCGCTATAATCTAAAGAGCAAATAGCATTGGGGTATTCTGCTTTAAAAAGTTCAACCGCTTTTTCTGCTATCGCCTTTTTATCATTTATTTTCAAAATTATCTCTCCGTTTTAAAAAGCATTAGGGAGCCCATTTGATTCTGAAGCCTGTTCCCCATTTTGAAGTATCAAGAGTTCCCTTTTCCTTGCAAATGGTAACGGTTTTTAAATATGAGCAGGAGTCAAACAACCCATCTCCTGCCGACTTTACTGTTGAAGGAATGGTTATATATTTCAACTTCAGGCAGGAGGAAAATGCTCCCTTGCCCAAGGTTTCTATTCCATCATTAAGCTTGATATTTGATAGGCTGATGCAGTTTGAAAGTGCACCCTCATCCAAGATTTTAAGGCTCGAAGGAAAATTGATTTTATTAAGTCTGATACACTGAGAGAAAGCATAAGCGCCAACCGTTTGTAAGCCCTCGGGCAGTTTTATTTCCAAGAGACTCTCGCAGTCATAAAAGGCTTTTGCACCTATTGTTTTAACCGCTGCAGATATTTCAAATGCCGCGAGATTTTTGCAACCTGAGAATAATTCCTCGGGTATTGCGGTAAGATTTTGCGGCAAGGTTGCAGTTAAAAGCGATTCACAGCCTATAAAGCAGCCCTCCAGATTCTTGACCGATTGCGGAACCGCAATTTCGGTTATAACCGTTTCTCTAAAGGCGCCTTTTTTAATGGTTTCAAGCCCGTCATTAAGGGTTATGGTGGCTAACGAATGACAAAGGCCAAATGCGTTTTCACCAATGAATTTAAGCCCCTTGCCTGCCTCAAATCCTGTGATTGAACGGCAGGCCTCGAAAGCTTTGTTGCCAATATGCTCAACCGAATCGGACAACTTTATATATGTAAGCTTTTCACAGCCCGAAAACGCCTCATCATCGATTTTTTTAAGCGAGGCATCAAATTCAACATCACCTAATTCCTTGCAACCAAAAAATGCCGATTTGCCTATTGTTTCGAGCGTGTCAGTCAGTTTGACAAATTTCAGTTCTCTGCAGCGGTAAAACATATTCTCGGGCAGATTTTTAAGATTGCTCGGCAATGTAACACTTTCGAGCGCGGTGCAGAAGCTAAAGGCATCCTTTCCGATTTCTGTAAGTGACTGCGGGAACTTAACTTCTTTTAGTCTGATACAGTTGCTGAACGCCTCGTTCCCCAGCTTAACATACCCATCAGGGATACTGACAGAGGCTATATTTGTATTTCCAAAAAACGCGCGCTCAGCAACAGCAGTTACCGCTTGCTCGTCAAAGGTAGTGGGCAACAAAACATCACCGCCGTTGCCAATATAACCGATAATCTCAACGCGGTCCTCATAAATTCCGTATTTAAAATTGCCGTCATTCTCCTGTGATATCATTTCTCCCTTTTTTCTACAACCGGAGAGGCAAGAAAAACACAAAACAAGAGCAATAACAAGCCAAATATAAGGCTTTAATGAAATTTTCATTTTGAACCTCCGCGAAAAGTTTATATAAATATTATATCATAAAAGCAAGGCGAAGCCTTGTAAGGTGCGACAGCACCGATTAAAATGCAACGCATTTTAACTTTTAGTCATTCAATGTTCTCCGAAATAGTCTAAATCTTTGATTTAGTAACTATTTCGTGAGGTTATTATATCATATATAAATTAAAATTTATATATGTTTTTAATAAAAAATCCGCAGAAGTTTTTAACCTCTGCGGATAGCACTAATTATTTAAAAAACAAAGGAAGCGGCTCTAAGAAAACGATATCATCGCGGTTCGCGGCATCACCCTCAGCGAGAACTGCGCAGCAATCGGAAATGCTTCCTCCTGCGTTTTTAATGAGGGTTTTCATAGCATCAAGAGATTCGCCGGTGCTGATAACATCGTCAACAATAAGAACTTTTTTGCCGTCAAGCAGCTTAACCTCATCCTGACCTAAATAAAGATGCTGTTCATGCTGGGTTGTAATGGAGGTTACATTTACGGAAATAGGGTCCTTCATATAAACCTTGGTGCCTTTTCTTGCAACAACATACGGCTTGCCTGATTGACGCGAAAGCTCATAAGCCAAAGGAATGCTCTTTGCCTCGGGAGTTGCGATAACATCAAACTCGCCAACCTTTTTAATAAGCTCTGCCGCTGCGGCTACGGTAAGCTCAACATCACCAAAAATAATAAACGCAGCGATATCAAGATGCTCGTTAACACTGCAAATCGGTAGCTGACGCTTTAAGCCTGCAATGTTCATTTCATAAAAATTACTCATATTTATTTCCCCCAATATGTAATTTCAAAAATCATAATCAACCCGGAGGCCAAGCAAGATTGCGGCGAGCAAGCAAATGGAAATGGATATGCCCAACCGTCTGACCGCCATCCTCCCCGCAGTTGTTAACAACGCGGTATCCGTTTTCTAAACTCTGTTCTTTTGCGATTACGGCAATTGCCTCAAAAACCTTTGCTATTAAAGCACTGTTATCATTATTTATTTCGTTTGCCGATGCAATATGCTGCTTTGGAATAACTATTGCATGAAAAGGTGCCTTAGGGTCAATATCCGCAAAAGCATATACATATTCATCTTCATAAATTCGGGTTGAAGGAATCTCGCCTGCCACTATTTTACAAAACAAACAGTCCATTGTTCTTTCTCCTAACCAACAATTTCTTTAATTGCCTCTAAAGCAAAATCGATTGCCTCTTTTGCCTTTGAGGAATCCTTTGCGCCTGCCATCGCAAAATCGGGACGTCCGCCGCCTTTACCGCCTGCTACTGCTGCAACAGCAGAAACAAGCTTGCCCGACATTATACCTGCACTTTGAGCATCTTTACCCGCAGTAACTGCGAAAGTTACAGACTCACCCTTAACATCAGCAAATACTGCAACGGCAGAGGGCTCTTTATCGCGGATTTTATCAGCCATACTGCGAAGAGTATTACTGCCTGTGTTCTGGAATATTTCAGATATAAGCTTAACCTTGCCTAAATCCTTAGCGTTAGAAATAAGCTCATCAACTCTAAAGCATGCAAGCTTTGAATTTAAAGCTTCAATCTCTTTAGCACTTGCTTTGAGTTCAGCGGCAAGCTGCTCGCACTTGGCGGCTAATTCATTAGGATTATTAAGCTTTAATGCAGCAGCGGCTAAGTTAATATCGTCGTTCATCTTGTGAATAAGCTCATAAACGCCGCGGCCGGTTACTGCCTCAATTCTTCTGACACCTGAAGCTACTGAGGATTCGGAAACAATTTTGAAAAGACCTAATTTTGCGGTATTGCTGATATGGGTTCCGCCGCAAAGCTCAACCGAGAAGCCGGGAATATTTACAACTCTGACAACGTCACCGTATTTCTCGCCGAACAGAGCCATTGCGCCGAGTGCCTTTGCTTCATCAATAGGCATTTCCTTGTTTTCAACATCAATAGCATCGAAAATAGCCTCGTTAACGAGAGCCTCAACGGTTCTTAACTCATCAGAGGTAAGAGCCGAGAAATGAGTAAAGTCAAAACGGACGGCAGTATCGTTTACCAACTGACCTGCCTGCTCAACATGGGTTCCGAGAACCTTTCTTAAAGCAGCCTGCAACAAGTGAGCAGCAGTATGATTACGGCGGATAGCGGTTCTGCGCTGGACATCGACGGTAACATTAACCTTATCGCCAACCGAGATAGCATCACCAACATCAACGTAATGCATAAAGATTCCGCTTGCGTTTTTCTTAACATCCTCTACAACCGATGAGCCGATAACACCCATATCGCCGACCTGACCGCCGCTTTCTGCATAAAGAACGGTTTTATCAAGCACAACGATAGCCTTTACATTTTTAGCCGAATCAACCTGCTCGCCGTCAACAACAATAGCCTTAACGGTTGCTTCACAAATATCATCAGAGTAGCCTAAAAATTCGGTTGCATCGATTCCATCAAACGAAAGCTCAGCGCTCTTCCAGCTTTCGCCGTCAGCCGCTTTGCGAGCACCACGGGCACGGTCCTTCTGTTCTTTCATCAAGCGTTGGAACTCATCTTCATCAACCGTCCAGCCCTTTTCCTCAAGGATATCTTTAGTTAAATCAAGGGGGAAACCATAAGTATCATTGAGCTTGAATGCGTCTGCACCCGAAAGCACCTTCGTATCGCCCACTGCAGTAATATCCTCAAGCATTTTAAGACCTAAATCAATAGTCTTGCCGAAGTTTTCTTCCTCAACCGAGATAATCTTTTTGATATAATCGGCTTTTTCAAGGACCTCGGGATAAGCATCCTTATTCTCGCCGATAACCTTATCGCAGATATCGCAAAGGAACATTCTGTCAATGCCGAGCAATTTTCCATGACGGGCAGCACGGCGGAGCAAACGGCGGAGAACATAGCCTCTACCCTCATTTGAAGGCATAACGCCATCGCAAATCATAAAGGTTGCGCCGCGAACATGGTCGGTAACAACACGGATTGAAACATCATTCTTAGCATCCTTGCCATACTCTTTACCCGAGATTGCGCAAACCTCGTTGAGAATATTGCGAACGGTATCAACTTCAAAAAGATTATCAACGCCCTGCATAACACAAGCCAAGCGCTCAAGGCCCATACCTGTATCAATATTTTTATGTTTAAGTTCGGTATAGTTTCCGTTACCGTCATTATTAAACTGAGAGAAAACATTGTTCCAGATTTCCATATATCTGTCACAATCACAGCCGGGCTTGCAATCAGGTTTACCGCAACCATATTTAATGCCACGGTCAAAATAAATCTCAGAGCAGGGGCCGCAAGGACCTGAACCATGCTCCCAGAAGTTATCAGCCTTGCCTAAGCGAACAACATGCTCTTTTGGAACACCGATTTTATTAACCCAGATATCGTAGGCCTCATCGTCCTGCTCATAGATTGAGGGCCAAAGTAATTCCTCGGGGATCTCTAAATCCTTAGTTAAAAATTCCCAAGCCCATTCAATTGCCTCGTTTTTGAAATAATCGCCGAACGAGAAGTTGCCGAGCATTTCAAAATATGTACCATGACGGGCGGTATGGCCAACACGCTCTAAGTCAGGCGTTCTGATACATTTCTGACAGGTGGTAACGCGGTTACGCGGAGGGGTTACCTCCCCTGTGAAATACTTTTTCATCGGTGCCATACCCGAGTTTATAAGTAAAAGAGATTTATCGTTATTCGGAACGAGCGAAAAGCTGCCTAAGCGCAGATGGCCCTTGCTCTCAAAAAACGAAAGATATCTTTCTCGTAAAGTATTTAATGACATCCATTTCATAAAGAAAAAAACTCCTATCGGCCGCTTTTTGCGGCATTTGTCCAAAGTCGATATAATTATACTATTTTTATAATATTTTGTCAACGAATATTGGCACTAAAATAAAAAAGCCGCAAGTGCTTTTTACTTGCGACTTTTTGCTGCTTTTTAGCCGAACCTTGCACCCTTTAAACCGTCATCAACCTTATCACAAGCATCAGAAGACAGACTGTGCGATAAAAACCAATCATATAATTCTTTTGTTTTATATGCAGGAGTCCAAGCATCATGGGTTGCGCCCTCATAAAGAGTCAGCTTTGCATTACCGCCATGCTTATTAACGCGCTCAACAAGGTTTATGCTTTCGGTTACCGAAACAACGGGGTCGGCAGTTCCGTGGAAAGCCCAGACAGGAACGTTTTTAAGATGCATGGCATGGAAGCACATACCGCCGCCGCAAACGGGAGCAATAGCGGCAAAAAGATGCGGCTTGCACATTGCAAGTGACCAGGTTGCATATCCGCCCATTGAAGCACCTGTTAAATAAAATCTTGTTTTATCAACAAAGGGTAGCTCGGTTATATATTCCGCGAATGCCTCTAGCCTCTCCCAACAGTCAAGCCATAAGGTTTCAGTTAGGCATAGCGGTGCGAAAATAACGAATGGTAGGTTCATCGGGGCTGTGATTCTAAAAAACGCATGATTTCTAAGGCTTTCGGTTGTATCCCCTCTTGTTCCTGTTCCATGTAAAAACATTAAAGCAGGATAAGTTTTTGATTCATCAAAGCCCTCCGGATATTTTATTAAATATTTTATTCCTTTAAATTCTTTTTCTTCAAAACTCATAACATCACTTCCCTTAAAGGTAATTATACTCCTAAAAAGTTTAATTGTCAATCAATATCCCTCACCATTTAAGCGTTCTGTAACCTCTTTAAATATCGGTGCACAATCGTATGAGCCCGAGCGAACGTCCTCCTTTAAAATGACTATAACATAGTTAGTATTCATACCCTCATAAAAGCCGCAAAACCAGCCGTTCAATATATTTCGGCCGTCTTTTATCCAACCCGTTTGTGCCGTTCCTGTTTTTCCGCCCGCCGAGATACCTTCGATGTAAGCAGCATTTCCCGTTCCTTCCTTAAGGGTATTTTTAAGATATTCTTTCAGGCTCTGAGCGGTATCGGCATTTATTGCCAAAGTAGGCGGCAGGGACTCGTTAGGAGCATAAACTCCGTTTTTAGAAACGCCCTCAATTATGCTCGGCATATAGTATTTTCCGTTGTTTACTATAGCACAATACATAAGCGAAATCGCGACAGGAGATAGCATTAAATCACCCTGCCCTATTGATAAATTTATAAGTGCCGCAGGTGATGCCAAAAGCGCCTCTTTACTGGGCAATGAGCCTGCTGAGGATATTATTCCTCCACCCAAATCGAGCGGTTTTGAGAACCTGAAGCTCCCTGCCGTTTTATAAACCGCATCGGCGCCCAGTTCCAATCCCAAGGTGTAAAAATATGTGTTACAGGACTGTGAAATTGCAGATTTTAAGTCCAATACAGAATGTCCACTGCTTTTATGGCATTTAAAGCTTAACCCTGAGTGTTCAAAAACGCCTCTGCAGTTGTATCGGTAATCGGCTTTGCCGTTTTCAACAGCGGCGGCGGCAAGGCAGGGCTTAAAAACCGAGCCCACATTATAAGAATAAAGTGCCCTGTTTATAAGCGGTGCTGCTTCATCATTAAGAGCGTCAGCAATATTATAAGGGTCATAATCGGGGCGGCTTACAGTTGCTTTGATTTTGCCGTTTTCAGCGTCTATTATAACTGCCGCGCCCGACTCAACTACCGACATTGCATTTTCTAAAATTATTTGTATTTCTCTATCAACAGTTAATTTCACAAAGGTATCGGTTTGCCCGTAATCGATGCTATAGCCGGCACCTGACAGCATTCTTCCCGTTGAATCGATTTCATAGGAAACGATAATCGCATTATCGCTTTTAAGAATGCTGTTCATTCCTTTTTCAAGTCCCGCAACGCCGTTATTGGAACTATCGGTATAGCCGATAATATGGGTCAAGGTTCCGCTATACCTTTTAGGAATTTCTATAGATACCGCGCCCTCTGTTTCTTTCTTATACGCTTTATTAACCCTGACTGCGTTTCCGTTTTTAAGCTTGTTAAGCGCGGTCATAAGTTCATCTCCCGTCAGCAACTCAGATAGCACCATCGGACCTTGTTCGTTGGGAAAAACGAGCGTTACACTCTCTAATATTTCATCGGTAATCGGACGGCCAAAGCAATCTAAAATGCTTCCCCGCCTTTGTGAGATAACGACCTTTCTTTTTGATTGGTTCAAGCCCGCCGCCATAAGTTTTTCATCGGTTGCAACCGTTGCAACCCTTATTCCGCAAAGCAGCATTAAGGTTAAAGTTGCAATAAAGCCTGCAACCGCTCTTTTAAAAAATGAAGACATAAAAAAATCACCGCTTTTATTTTGAAACTAAAAGCGGTGGTTTAATCATATTATTCTGCTTTCATTCTTAATAATGAGCCTGTTTTAATCGGCCTTTCAAACGGAATTTTAACCGTCATAGTAGGATGCGGCGCCGATTCAATCTCATTGTTATCCTTATCAAACATTTTATCTGCTTTTATTATAAACGGCTCGGCTTTGGGCTCAAGGCAATCAAGCTCCTGACCCTTTAAGAACTTGTTTTTCAGCTCTAACAGCACCATTCCATTTTCATATCCCGTTACAATTCCTGCAACCGAATAATCTCTGACATAGCCTGCAGACTGATAAGTCTGCGATTTTTCGGGTCTTCCATAATAAAAGCCGGTTGAATAATTTCTATGGCTAATTTTGGAGAGCTCATCCATTACCCAATCGGGAGTCTTGGAATCAGGGGCTTTTAAATATGCATCAATAGCGCCCCTATAAGCATTTGCGGTAACCGCAGTATAATAATGCGATTTTGCTCTGCCCTCTATCTTAAAGCTGTAAACTCCGGCATCGCAAAGGTCCTTTATATGCTCCGCCATACACAAATCATCGGCATTAAGGATATAGGTTCCCTTATCGGTTTCGGTTATATCAAAATACTGTCCGGGACGAGTTTGCTCAACTAATGAATAACTCCAACGGCAAGACTGCGCGCAGTCACCGCGGTTGGCGTCTCTTCCTGTCATATAAGAAGACAAAAGGCATCTTGCGGAGAATGAAACACACATAGCGCCGTGAACAAAGGCTTCGATATCCAACTCCTTTGGAGTTTTGGCTCTTATCTCAGCAATTTCCTCCAGTGACAGTTCTCTTGCAACCACTATTCTTTTTGCGCCCATATCATAAAAGGCGTTTGCGGTAACAAAATTCACTATGCCTGACTGCACCGAAACATGAAGCTCGGCTTTGGGAGCATATTTTTTAACAAGTCCCATTGTGCCTATATCAGAGGCAATAATTCCGTCTGCACCCATATCATTCAGCATCTCTAAAAATGCAGGAAGTCTCGGCATTTCCTCGTTATGAGGCAGAGTGTTGCAGGTTATAAAAACCTTGGCATTATTCTTATGAGCATATTCTATTCCGAGCTTTAAATCCTCTTCGCCAAAATTGGTTGCGGCAGTTCGCATACCAAATTCCTCGCCTGCAAGATAAACCGCATCAGCACCAAAATCAACTGCTGCTTTCAGCCTTACTAAATCACCTGCAGGGCAAAGAAGCTCGGGCTTTTTTATAGTTTTTTCAAATTCCATTATGATGCCCAAAGTCCGTTTCTTTTAAGTTGATTGATAATTGATTTATGACCACTGTAATCCTCGTTATAATAATATTTCATATTCTTATCAGTAACGAAATAATAAGCATTGCAAGCCGCATCAGGATTGAGCGCCGCCTTGATAGAATCAATGCTCGGCGAGCAATATGCTCCCGGCGCTAAGCCTACCGACTTATAGGTGTCATAAAAATCTTTGTTATATTTGTAGTTCTTGGTTGGGTCAGACTGCAGATACGCTCTGTCGCCCCAGTCTTCTATTCTGTTCCAGAAAACTGCCGAAACCTTTTGTTTATCAGCATAATCGGCGTTACTTGCCTCAAGCTCGATAAGCGAAGCCATGGTTAAAATATCGTGAATTGATTTGTTCTGAGCTTTTGCAGCCTCATAAATTCCGTTTTCCTTTAACTGCTTATCAAGCTCACCGAGTATTTTATTGATAACGGCTCTTATACCTTCCTCATCCTCGGCAATATAGAAGCGATAGGTTTCAGGATACAGGTAACCCTCTAATCTATAATGAACACCAAAGGACTCCGTTTTTACAGTATCCATAAACTCATAGTTATAAAGCGATTTGCTTGCCTTGTTAATCTCCGCTTTAAAATCGCTTGCTTTGCAAACGCCTGCTTCTTCAAGCCTTTTTGCAATATCATCAACAGTAACTCTCGGAGGAATTAAAACATTAACCTCCTCCTTTTTAGCACCCTGTTCAGTGAGCGCCTCTGCTATATCCTCATAGCTATCCTGCTTGCAGAAATAATAAATTCCGTATTGGAACTTTGAATCATGGCCACCGACTTTAGCATAAACGCGGAAGAAGAGCGAGCTTTTGATAACTCCCTGCTTTTCAAGAAGCTTTGCAACCTGCCCTGCCGATGAACCTTTTTCAACAACTATTTCTCTTTGCTCGGTGGCATCGCTTGCAAAGCTAACTCCAAGATAGTCACTGCCTAAAAACAACAAAACTCCCGCCGCAGAAATAGCAATAACCAAGATTGCCGCCATCCATACAACCGATTTTAAGCAACCGCTTCCTACCGACTGCTTTTTCTTTTTGCGAACAGGACGATTTTTGGTGCTATCTTCTTCTTCGGGCATTTCATCATTTATAAAAAAATCTTTTCCAAGAATAAAATCATCAGATAAATTTGAATGGTCAAGGTCGCTTTCGGCCTCAATCGGAGTATTTATATTCTTATCTTCCATTTTTCCATTCCTTTCTAAAGATTGAACCTTTATCTGTTTTGAAACCTTCCTCTTATTTGCCTTTGCTTGTTTGAAACCGTCTTTATAGCTTTTTCGGTAACGATAACATCAACCGGTCTGTCAAATCTGCCGTGATACATATGTCTTCTTAAATTATAGGAATAGCACATACCGGCACAAGCACCCGTAAATCTCGATAAATAACGGTCATAATACCCTTTGCCATAGCCCAATCTATAACCTGAATAATCAAGTGCCAATGCAGGCAACAGCATTAAGCAACCCTCAAAATCCTCAACGATAGGCAGGGTTTCTTCCGGCTCTAAAACTCCAAATGTTCCCGGTTTCAACTGCTCTATAGAGTCAATATAATGGAACTCCATAAATCTTGTATTGGGAATGCAACGCGGAACGGCAATCTTTTTGCCATCCTTTAAAGCACCTTCTATTATCTTAAAAGTATCAACCTCAATAGCGGTAGATACATATATAAGCAGCGTTTTTGCCGAACGATACTGATAAAGGCGGAAAACATTTCTGGTAACACCACTATCCAATTCTGCTTTTTCTTGCATCGGCAATTCGTTTCGCCATTGCTTTATTGAGGCTCTCAGCTCGTTCTTATACTGTCTTATATTTAACGGTCGCATACCATTGCGCCTTCAAGGTGATTTGCTTCACCCTCGCCTTTTACATATTTAACTATCTCAAGGCCGAATTTTAAAGCAATTCCTGCACCCATAGCAGTAATAATATTACCGTCAGTAACAACTGAAGCATGTTGAACCTTTGCCTCTAGCAACTGTTCCTCAAAGCCCGGGAAGCAGGTAGCCTTTTTATCCTTTAACAATCCTTTATGACCTAATATTGAGGGTGCGGCACAAATAGCGGCTATCAATAGGCCGTTATCATTTGCATATTCAATAAATTTAGAAACCGAAGCAGCTTTTTCTAAATTAAGGGTCCCCGGCATACCTCCCGGAAGAATAATTCCCTCAACATCGCTATCGGGACCGACTTCACAATCAATAACATCACAAACAACAGGAATACCGTGGGCACCTGTTATAACCTTTGCACCGACTCCGACAGTATAAACCTCAAGGTCTGCTCTTCTCATTATATCGAGAGGAGCAATAGCCTCGGTTTCCTCAAAGCCGTCTGCCAAAAATAAGTAATACATCTGTTACTCCTAAAATTTTACAATATCGATTTTACAAAACTCATTATTTCGTTCGAAATATCCTCTATGGTTCTGGGTTCGCCGTTTTTTGAGCAGTCAATTATATTCCAACCGCATTTTTTAGCCGCAAAGGAAGCGGCGGCACGGCATTTAGCCAAATATTCCTTATCTTTTTCGTGAATATCGCGTTTTGACTCATCGCCCTTATAGCGCGAGGTCATCATTTTTGAAGCAACCTCAAGTGGCATATCAAGGAAGATTACCATATCAGGACGAGGAATTGCAGTTCTCTCATATTCGGTTTCATATAGCCAACCCAAATACTCTTCCCACTTATCATCAGGCAACTTTGCCATCTGATGATAGGCGTTTGATTCAACATATCTTCCCGAAACTACTATTCCGCCGTTGTTGTAATAATCTGACCAATGGCGCTTATAGCTTGCATACCTGTCAACCGCATAGAAAAGCGATGCGGCATAGGCATTGACTGAATCCGGCTTATCCCCAAATTCGCCGCCGAGATACATTCTGACAAGAGTGCTAGACGGGTCCTCATAATCAGGGAATGCGATAACCTTTGAATCAAAGCCAAGCTCTGACAATTTCTCAGGGACAAGTGCTAACTGAGTTGATTTTCCGCAACCATCAAGTCCCTCAATAACAATAAGTTTACCCATTAACCTTTATCCTTTCGGCAAAAAAGCATTAAGCCTTGAATTTTTCTCTCATTTTAATAAGCTCGCCGCAGGTCATCTTACCCTCGGGGCAAGGGCCTGTAAGACAAGCAGGACCGGCATTCTTAAAGAGATTTGGAGCAGCCTCTCTGCAAAGATAAAGCATCTTGGTTGCAAGCTCTCTGATTTCCCACTGTGCTCTGTTGCAACAACGATGGCGGAAGAAGTTATGAAGGCTTCTTGCGTTCATAGTTACTATCATTTTAGTATCACAGGCATTGGGAAGAACAAATCTTGCATCCTCAATCGCTTTTTTCTCTGCGGCTCTATCGGCAGCCTTTTCCTCCATGCCCTCTGCTAAAAGCTCAGCCTTATGGCGAGTTTTAAGCATATCGGTAAGACGGTCATAATATTCCTGGTCCTTCTCCATAGCCTCAATAAATAAAGCTTTTGCCTGCTCATCCTTTTCAATTTCAGGCGGCAAAACATATTCAAACTGAGCCTCTTTAACATATCTTTGACTCTGAACCGAGAAAGAGGCGATTCTGTGCCTTGTTATTTGAGCCAACAATGCTCTTGAAACGCCCTCAATTCCAAATGTAAAGGTTGCATGCTCGATAGGACTTTCATGACCTATCTCCGAAAGCATATCAACAAACTGAGCAGTTTTTTCAGGGGTCAACTTTTCTCTGACATCATCGATTGTAGCCCCCGAATAGCAAAGTCTTGCCGCTGAAGCAACGGTAAGCTCGGGGTTGGGAGTATGGGCTAAAAGAGTTACATTCATAACATCCACCTGCTTAAAAATAGTTATACTTGGTTTATTATATCAAATAGACTTAAATTTCGCAATCATAAATCTATATTTTGACAAATTTCTTTATATTTCTCAAAAGTTATAAAAAAATTGTAAAAATATTAAAATACCTCTTTTAAAAAGCGATGTTTTGTGATATTATTTTACTATATCGAAATACAATGTTTTATTGGGGTTGAACTCGGAGGGAAAATTATGCAAATGTCACACAATAAGCACCTACCATACGGAGATATGGCCATTATTGCAATGAAAGGCTGCGAGGAGTTCGCCGCGAAGGTTGATTATTACCTTCAGCAGTGGCGCGGTATGCCCGATGAGCATACTTATGTTATAACTCCCCAATGTCCCCGCTTCGGAACAGGTGAAGCAAAAGGTCTTATCAACCATACGGCAAGAGGCCTTGATGCTTTTATCATCTGCGATTGCTTCAATTGGGGCGCAACCTATAAAATGTTTGGCCGCATCGTTCCTATGAGTCCTGATGACCATTTTCAAGATTTAAAGCGTGTTATCGCTGCTCTCGGCGGTAAGGCAAGAAGAATCAATGTTATTATGCCGATGCTCTATGAAGGCAGACAGCATCGCCGTTCAACGCGTGAATCACTTGACTGTGCAATGGCTTTGCAGGAGTTGGTTTCTTTAGGCGTTAAAAATATTCTTACCTTTGATGCTCATGACCCGAGAATTTGTAACGCAATTCCTTTGGGCGGCTTTGATAATGTTCAGCCGACCTATCAGATGATTAAATCACTGCTCAAAACCGTTCCCGACCTTAAGCTTGATAAGGACCATCTTATGATTGTTTCTCCTGACGAGGGCGCAATGTCAAGATGTATGTATTACTCCTCTGTTCTCGGTGTTGACCTCGGTATGTTCTATAAGCGCCGCAACTATGCCGTTATTGAAAACGGCCGCAACCCGATTGTTGCTCATGAGTTTTTAGGTGCCGATGTTACCGGCAAGGACCTGATTATTGTTGACGATATGATTTCCTCGGGCGATTCCTTACTCGATATTGCCGCAAAATTAAAGCAGAAGAATTGCAACCGCGTATTTGCATTTACAACCTTCGGTCTGTTTGTTGAGGGCTACGATAAGTTTGACCAGTATTATAAGGACGGTCTTATTGATAAAGTCTTCACTACCAATTTAGTTTACGGTGAGGACGAACTTATGACTAAGGAATGGTATCAGCGCGTTGATATGTCAAAATATGTTGCATATCTTATTGATACCATTAACTATGATAACTCTATTAGCAAGCTGCTCAATCCGATTGACCGCATCAACAACATTATCAATAAATATAACGAAAAATAATTTTAAAAAGCGATGCGTTAGGGGTTGTATCCGTTAAGGACACAACCCCAGTTTTATTCGCCTTGCGGCGAGTTATATTGCTTCGCAGTTATATTTGGGCTGAGCCCGAAGTTATATTCGCTTTGCGAGTTTAGGGCGAATAAAATATCACTAAAACCGCAAGGTTTTAATATCACTTTTGATTTATCAAAAATATCACTCCGACAAAGTCGGAATATAACTTAAAATGCTATCGGGTTTTATATATAATAAATTCAGAGGTAACAAAAATGGCCGACAGTATTTTAAGAGATACAGCAAAAGAATTTGCAAAGAAAATCGTTTTTCTTTGTCGTGATAATGATTATCGAATGTCGAGAAATTGATTAAATTTCTCGACAAAGCCGATAAAAATCGGCTTTGTGTTACAAACAACGTCTTAAAACGTCGTTTGTAACTTCGATGTCATTTCAATGAATATGTTCAATTACCGTTGGTAATTGTTTGCGAATTCTTTGAATTCGCAGTCGAAATAAGACTTTGCCTTATTTCGACATAAACATA